>DATGRU010000112.1:0-21505 GCA_035303295.1 Paenalcaligenes sp. | reverse complement strand
AAACGCTTTACCGAAGATGCCGATATTAGAGTGGCCGTTGATCGTGGCGACGGCAGTCACGAAGGTTTTCGTCGCTGGCTCGTCGTGCCTGATGAGGCTGGTTTACAAGAGCCTGATCGCCAAGAGTTATATAGCGATGCTGTAGAGTACGACGCCGATATTCAGGTGGGTGACTACATTGAAGAGCCACTCGATCCTGTTGAGTTCGGTCGTATTGGTGCGCAGGCAGCAAAGCAAGCCATTTTGCAGCGTATTCGTGATGCTGAACGTGAGCAAGTGCTTAACGATTTCCTCGAGCGTGGTGAAACCATTGTTTCGGGTACGGTAAAGCGCATGGATAAAGGCGATGCCATTATCGAAATGGGTAAGGTTGAAGCCCGTCTGCCCCGTAGCGAAATGATCCCCAAAGAAAACATACGTATGGGTGATCGGGTTCGTGCGTGGGTGCATAAGGTCGATCCTACGGCTCGTGGTCAGCAAGTGTTGTTATCGCGTATTGCGCCCGAGTTTATCCGCGAGCTATTCGAAAACGAAGTGCCCGAGATCGAGCAGGGTCTGCTCGAAATTAAAGCGGCAGCACGGGATGCGGGCGTACGAGCTAAAATCGCAGTGGTTGCCTACGATTCGCGTATTGATCCTATCGGCACATGTGTGGGTATGCGTGGTTCACGCGTTACTGCTGTGCGTAACGAGTTGGGTGGCGAGCAGGTCGATATTGTTCTGTGGGCAGAAGATCCCGCTGAATTTGTAATTGGGGCGTTGGCCCCCGCAAATGTCTTGTCCATTTTGGTGGATGAAGACAAACACGCCATGGATGTTGTGGTAGATGAAGAAAACTTGCCTAAAGCAATCGGGGCACGTGGTCAAAACGTACGTTTGGCCTCCGAGCTTACAGGCTGGCAAATCAACATCATGACGCCTGAAGAAAGCCAAAACCGTCAAGAAGAAGAGCGTCAAGAGCTACTCGATATCTTCATGCGGCGCTTGGATGTCGATGCTGAAATCGCCAACATTTTAATTGATGAAGGTTTCAGTGGTCTCGAAGAAGTGGCTTACGTACCCATACAAGAGCTACTGGAAATCGAGGACTTCGACGAGGACACCGTAAACGAGTTACGTGCTCGCGCCCGTAATGCGTTATTGTCTGAAGCCATCGCCAAAGAAGAGTTGGTGCAAACCGTAGCCAAAGATCTTCAGGAAATTGAGGGTATGACCCCCGACATCATCGCTAAGCTTGCCGAAAAAGAAATTGTCACATTAGACGATTTGGCAGAATTGGCTACAGACGAGTTATCCGATATGACTGGTCTAACTAGCGAAGAGGCGAGCGATATGATTATGCGCGCCCGTGCTCATTGGTTTGAAGACGATGAGTAAGTCGGTACGCGGCTGGCAAAGGTAGCCAGCCTATGGGGTTGTATTTATTAGAATAAGTAGTTGTAAGCAAGAGAGAGTCGAATGCCGAGTAACACAGTCGCCCAGTTCGCTCAAGAACTGAAAATGCCCGCTGACGCGCTTTTAGAGCAATTGCGCGCGGCCGGCGTACAGCTCAAGTCGGTAGACGATTCCGTCACCGAAGCAGATAAGGCGAAACTGCTGGAATCGTTGCGCCGCGCCCACGGGGGGAACGAGGGGAATAAAATTACATTAACCCGTCGTAAAACCTCTGAAATTCGCCAAGCCGATGGTTCCGGTCGTTCTCGAACCATTCCTGTTGAGACGCGTAAGCGACGGGTATTCGTTAAACGCGATCCCGCCGAGTTATTAGCTGAAGCGGCTAAAGAGCAAGAGGCAAGTGCAGCAGCACAGCCTGCAGTCGAGCCTGCCAGCGAAGCTAAGGTTGAAGTAGCAGCTAAAGAAGTGAAAGCTGAAACACCTGTATCCACAGCATCCGCTGAGAATCAGGTTTCAGCCCCCGAGGCTGCTGCACCTGCAGAAACGGCAACGCCGCAACCTACAGCAGCCGAGTCTCAAGCGGCTCCCGAGCTTAAAGCAGAAACACCGCCAGTTAGTGAAACCCAACCTGAGAAGGTCGCTGAAACTGGTGCCCAGAAAACGGATCAGCCTGAACCAAGTAGTGAAAAGGTAGTCGAGTCAAAAGAAGAGCCCGCTGCTCCAGTAAAACCGGCTGAGAACAATGTGTCTGACGCTAACGATCAGGCAAAAGAGGTAACGCCTGCTGTGGCAGATCAAAGGAAAGAACCAGAAAACGTGGTTGCAAAGAACAAATCCGCTAACGACACCCCTCAATCCAAAGGTGACGCACGTCCAGCCCGTAAAAGCGCTGGCGCACCCTCCGACTCACGTCAGGGTGCTTCGCGTCAAGCGCCTAAGGGCGGTGTACGTACCGCTGCTGCACCGGCTCGTACCGCTGCGTCTTCAGCGTCCGAGACCGATCCTGATCGCGATCGCGCTCGCTTAGCGGCAGAAGCCGAAGCGGCCGCCATCAGCCAGATGTTAAACCGTCCACGTAAAGTGTTACGTGCAGCGGAAACACCTGAGCAAGATCGTAAAGGTGCCGCTAAAGCGTCTGGTAAAAAAGATGCCAAAGCAAACGATACGAAGAAACCAACAAAAGCAGCAGCCAAAGGTGAAGAAGGGTGGGTAGGCGGTGATTCGTCACGCCGTAAAACACCGTCCAAAGCCGAGGTGGCGTCTGCTGCGACGGGCCGTGAAGGCTGGCGGGCAAATACACGTGGCTCAGGTGGCCGACGTGGCCGCGGTAGAGGGCAAGCTCAGCAAGAGCAACAGCCACAAGTGGCCGAGTTTATCGTTCGAGAAATCGCTGTGCCCGAAACCATCACTGTGGGTGATTTGGCTCACAAAATGTCCATTAAAGCTGCAGAGGTGATCAAACACCTGATGAAGCTTGGCCAGATGGTAACCATTAACCAAGTACTCGACCAAGAAACGGCAATGATTCTGGTAGAGGAAATGGGCCATACAGCGGTTGCCGCGAAACTGGATGACCCCGAGGCATTTTTGGAAGATGCGTTCGTTGGCGAAGTTAACGAACAGCCGCGCGCTCCAGTGGTAACCGTGATGGGTCACGTTGACCACGGTAAAACATCGTTGCTTGACTACATTCGTCGCACCAAAATTGCGTCGGGCGAGGCAGGCGGTATTACTCAGCATATCGGTGCGTATAACGTTAAGGTAGATTCGGGTAACGTCACCTTCCTTGATACCCCCGGACACGAGGCCTTTACGGCAATGCGTGCTCGCGGTACTAAAGCTACCGATGTGGTGATTTTGGTTGTAGCGTCCGATGATGGCGTTATGCCACAAACCCGCGAGGCGATTCACCATGCTCGCGCAGCCGAAGTGCCGCTGGTTGTAGCAATCACCAAGGTCGATAAACCTGAAGCCAACCCAGAGCGCGTGAAACAAGAGCTACTGGTTGAAGAAGTGGTTTCTGAAGAATACGGTGGCGATGTGCCCTTTGTGCCTGTTTCTGCTCGTACGGGTCAAGGTATCGACGAATTGCTAGAGCAGGTACTGTTGCAAGCTGAAATGCTGGAGCTTACTGCACCGGTTAACACGCCTGCTAAAGGTACAGTTATTGAAGCTCGTCTCGACCGTGGTCGCGGCCCTGTTGCCACGATTCTGGTACAAAGCGGTACCTTAAACCGCGGTGATACTGTATTGGTTGGTGCCAGTTTTGGTCGCGTTCGTGCAATGGTTAACGAGTCCGGTAAAACGGTGAATGTGGCTGGCCCGTCTATTCCTGTGGAAATCCAAGGTCTAACCGAGGTGCCTGCTGCGGGTGACGAGTTGGTTGCCATGGCCGATGAGCGTAAAGCACGCGAAATTGCACTGTTCCGTCAGGGTAAGTTCCGCGATGTGAAACTGGCTCGTCAGCAAGCTGCGAAGCTGGACTCCTTGTTTGAAAACATTGGCGACGGTGCACAAACGCTGTCTCTCATTATTAAGACCGACGTTCAGGGCTCACAGGAAGCATTGGTATCGTCACTGCTGAAACTGGCCACTGATGAAGTGAAAGTCGAAGTGGTGCACGCCGCGGTGGGTGGTATTTCTGAAAGCGACGTTAACCTAGCGATTGCTTCAAACGCAGTCATCATTGGCTTTAACGTACGTGCAGAACAAACAGCACGTAAACAGGCAGAGCTAAACGATGTCGATATTCGCTACTACAACATCATTTACGATGCAGTAGATGAAGTGAAGGCGGCTCTGTCCGGTATGTTGGCGCCAGAGCAGCGTGAAGAAGTGATTGGTATGGTTGAAATCCGTGAGGTTTACCATATTTCTCGCATCGGTAGCGTTGCGGGTTGTATGGTTACCGAGGGCTTGGTCAAACGCGATTCACAAGTTCGTTTGCTGCGTAATAACGTGGTGCACTGGACAGGCCATCTCGAGTCCTTACGCCGCTTTAAAGACGATGTACGTGAAGTACGTCAAGGTTTTGATTGCGGTATTACCTTACGCGGCAATAACGATATCGAAGTTGGTGATCAGCTAGAAATCTTTGAAATCAAAGAAATTGCTAGAACACTGTAATTTATGGCAAGACATAAAGCGAAACTAGGCGGCGGACGTAACATCCGCCTTGCCGACCAGATTCAAAAGGATCTGGCCATATTAATCCAGCGCGAGATCGATATGTCCCGCGCTGGGTTAATAACCCTTACTGCTGTCGAGTTGTCAGCCGATTATGCACACGCAAAGGTTCACTTCACTGTTTTAGGCGCTGAACCTGAAACGGCAGTTGAAGTACTGAATGCAAAAGCCGGATGGTTTCACTCGCAGCTTTATAAAATGCTGCATATTCACACCGTTCCCACCTTACGGTTCTTCTACGATGATCATGTGGTTCGTGGCATGGCCATGAGTAAGCTCATCGAGGAAGCGAATCGTCCTGTAGGCTCTGCGGATAACACAGTCCCAGACGACCCCGACGAACAACCCTAATTCGGGTTGTCGTTATCTTACGGAAATTTATACGATGGCTCGTCGACAACGCGGACGCTTGTTGGACGGCGTCCTGCTTCTGGATAAACCCAAAGACCTTTCTAGCAATCACGCTTTGCAACGATCGCGCCGGGCAATGGATGCGCGTAAAGCAGGTCACACTGGTACGCTAGACCCCTTTGCAACCGGTTTGCTGGTCTGCTGTTTTGGCCGCGCAACAAAATTGTCTGCTCAACTGCTCGATGCTGATAAGGCGTACGAGGCTTTGATACAATTCGGGTCTGAAACCGACTCGGGTGATTTAACCGGTACGGTCGTCGCAACGGCGGAGTTGCCCGAAAATGGCATAGACCCTGCTCAGCTTGAATCAGTGTTGAACAGTTTTCGTGGCGAAATTCAGCAAATTCCGCCCATGTTTTCAGCCTTAAAGCGCGATGGAAAACCGTTGTACGAGTACGCTCGTCAAGGTATCGTGCTCGATCGCCCACCCCGTACCGTCACCATTCACGATATTCAGTTGCTTGAATGTAATGCTCAGCAGGCCCGTATCTCAGTCACGTGCAGTAAAGGTACTTATATCCGCACCTTGGCTCAAGATATCGGACGGCAGTTGGGGGTGTATGGTCATTTAACCGAACTGCGTCGCACGGTAGTAGGGCCTTTTAACCTTGATTCTGCGGTTACCCTAGAGGCCTTACAAGCCATGGCCGAGCCGGAAACCACCTTAATCAGCCTTGCCGACCTGCCGGCAGAGCTACAGCCTGCCAATATTAACCAGAAGGAACAGTTATGAGTCGCGCATTGCGCAATGTGGCAATTATTGCCCACGTCGACCACGGTAAAACGACATTGGTTGACCAGTTATTGAAACAGTCAGGTACGTTCCGTGCGAACGAACACGTTAGTGATCGCGTGATGGACTCGGGCGATATCGAGAAAGAGCGCGGTATCACCATTTTGGCAAAGAACTGTGCGGCTGAATTTGAAGGCACGCACATCAACATTATCGACACCCCCGGACACGCCGACTTCGGCGGTGAGGTAGAGCGGGTATTGTCGATGGTCGATGGTGTGCTGCTACTTGTGGACGCCGTTGAAGGGCCAATGCCACAAACGCGCTTTGTCACACGTAAAGCGCTCGAGCTTGGGTTGAAACCTATCGTGGTGGTGAACAAGGTCGATCGTTCCGGCGCACGCCCAGACTTTGCAGTGAATGAAACGTTCGACTTGTTCGATAAGCTAGGTGCAACGGAAGAACAGCTCGATTTCCCCATTATTTACGCATCGGGCTTATCGGGTTATGCCGGCTTAACTGATGATGTGCGCTCAGGCGATATGCGCCCCTTGTTTCAAGCCATTCTTGATCATGTGCCGCAACGCGATGACGATCCAGATGGCCCATTGCAGCTGCAAATCTGCTCCCTCGATTACAACAGCTATGTCGGTAAAATCGGCGTTGGCCGAGTTAACCGCGGTCGTGTGCGCGCTGGCCAGAACGTCATCGTTAAATTCGGTCCTGAAGGCGAGTCGATTAAAGCCAGCATTAATCAGGTGCTGACCTTTAAAGGGGTAGATCGCCAGCAAGTCGAGAGCGCTGAAGCGGGCGATATCGTGTTAATTAACGGTATTGAAGAAATTGGCATTGGTTGCACTATTACTGATGTTAATCATCCTGAAGCGCTACCTTTGTTGCGCATCGACGAACCAACGCTCACGATGAACTTCATGGTGAACTCCTCACCCCTAGCGGGTCGTGAAGGCAAGTTCGTGACCAGTCGCCAAATCCGCGATCGTCTCGATTTGGAATTGAAGTCCAACGTGGCCTTGCGTGTGAACGAAACGGGTGATGACACTGTATTTGAAGTGTGTGGCCGCGGCGAGTTGCACCTAACGATTTTGCTGGAAAACATGCGTCGTGAAGGCTACGAATTAGCTGTATCGCGTCCGCGCGTGTTAATTAAAGAAGTTGATGGCGTAAAGCACGAGCCTTACGAGCTGCTTACCATTGATATCGAAGATGGGCATCAAGGTGGCGTGATGGAGGAAATAGGGCGTCGTCGTGGTGACCTATTAGATATGCAGCCCGATGGTCGCGGACGCACTCGCCTCGAATACCGTATTCCAGCACGTGGTTTAATCGGTTTCCAAGGTGACTTTATGACCTTGACCCGAGGCACTGGCTTAATGAGCCACATTTTTGACGAGTATCATCCCATGCGTGAAGGCTCCTTGGGTGAGCGTCGTAATGGTGTGTTAATTAGTCAAGATGACGGTGATGCGGTGGCCTATGCGCTGTGGAAATTGCAAGAGCGCGGCAAAATGTTTGTGTCGCCTAACGACCCCGTGTACGAGGGTATGATCATCGGTATCCATAGCCGCGATAACGATTTGGTGGTAAACCCAATTCGCGAGAAAAAGCTAACCAACGTGCGTGCTTCAGGTAAAGATGAGCACATCGACTTAGTGCCACCTATCCGTCTTACCTTAGAATATGCCGTTGATTTTATTGACGACGATGAGCTGGTAGAAGTAACACCTAAATCGATACGTTTACGTAAGCGCTACTTAAAAGAGCACGAGCGTCGACGCAGTTTGCGTGATAACTAAGGCCTTTCGCTAAGGTTATAAGTAAAAAGCTCTTGGCTATGCCAAGAGCTTTTTTATGGGCGTTCATTTGAACGCGGTAGCAACAAGCTAAGTGCGTTATACCTAATTTATTGAGGTAGGGCGGGCTCGCAGTCGGGCTGTACTGCAAACTGAGAGCAGCATTCGTTAATGATCTTCATGACCTCGCCCATGTCGTCGGTTAGCGTAATTAAATTAAGGTCGTCGGGCGAAATAAGGGCATTCGTTACAAGTTGATCTTTAATCCAATCGATTAAGCCACCCCAGAATTCGGTTCCCATCAGTACAATAGGTGCGGGTGGCAGTTTACGAGTTTGCACTAAAGTCATGACTTCAAACAACTCGTCCATTGTACCGAAGCCACCTGGCAGAGCGATATACGCCGAGCTGTGCATAAAGAACGTTGCTTTTCTTGAGTAAAAATACTCGAATTGCAGGCTGTGTGTTTGGTATTGGTTGTTGCTGGTTTCACGGGGTAGGCGGATATTTAAGCCCACACTGCGGCCTCCGGCCTGATAAGCGCCTTTATTGGCGGCTTCCATTAACCCAGGGCCACCACCAGCGATTAGCATCATTCCGGCTTCGGCCAGACGCTTACCCAATTCTTGTGCTAGCTTGTAGTACTTATGATTAGGCGGAATCCGAGCACTACCAAAAACACTGATTCCGAAGCCCACTTCTTGCAAGACTTCGGCTGCGTGTTGTAATTCTGATGAAATGGTCGGAATTTGTTCTGAAGCCGGTAAACGAACAATTTTGTTGTGAGACATGAAAAAAACCTTGTTGCTAGTTGATGGATCCAGCTATTTGTACCGAGCGTATCACGCCATGCCGGATCTACGTAACGCGCGTGGCGACGCGACGGGCGCTTTGTATGGCGTAATCTCGATGATGCGCAAAATTTTGCAAGATTACTCGCCGGATTACATGGCGTGTGTATTCGATGCAAAAGGCAGCACCTTTAGAGACGAGCTCTTTAGTGACTATAAAGCGAACCGGCCGTCCATGCCAACTGATCTGGCTATACAAATACCCCCTATACATAAAGCGGTAGAAGCATTGGGCTGGCCTGTCATCTGCATACCGGGGGTAGAGGCGGATGATGTCATTGGCACCTTATCCGTTAAAGCCAGCGAGCAAGATGTTCATACGATTGTGTCCACCGGCGATAAAGACTTGGCTCAGCTTGTGAACGAGCGGGTAGAACTTATCAATACCATGAACGGCGAAAAGCAGGACGTACAAGGTGTGATAAATCGTTATGGAGTAAGGCCCGATCAAATTATCGATTACTTGATGCTCATTGGCGACACGTCTGACAACATCCCCGGTGTCCCCAAAGTGGGGCCTAAAACGGCTGCGAAGTGGTTAAACCAATACGAGACTTTAGAGGCATTGATTGAGAATGCCGGCAGTATTAAAGGCGTGGCAGGTCAAAACCTACGAGATTTTATCCCTAACTTCGAGCTGACTCGAAAGTTGGTCACGGTGAAGCTAGATTGTGACATTAAAGGGGTAACCGACAACATCGAGGCCTTAAAGCCGCTAGGGCAAGACGACGAAACACTACTGCACTTGTATGAAGAGTATGGCTTTCGGACTTGGCTACGCGAATTAACGGGTGACCCAACTCGTATACCGAAGCAGGACTCACGCGCTGTAGCGGCGACTACCGAAGCTTCTGTTAATGCAGCAGCGAAGGCGGAGCCTGAGCCCGAGGCCATTATCGCACCAGAGGTGGTGGAATACGTAACCGTGAATACATGGGAGGATTTCGACCAATGGCTAGTGGCCATTCAAAAGGCCAAATTGACCGCGCTGGATACGGAAACTACGTCACTGGATCCGCTGCAGGCGAAGCTGGTGGGCCTTTCGCTTAGTGTTGAGCCGGGTAAGGCTTGTTACATTCCCGTAGCGCACCGCGCTTACGATGACTTACCGCAGCTAAACAAGGATGAGGTACTAGCAAAACTCAAACCTTGGTTAAGCTCGGCTAAACATCCCAAGGTGCTGCATAACGCCAAGTACGATGCCCACGTTTTCCTAAGTGAAGGTATCAAATTAGCGGGCATTCAAGAAGACACTATGCTTCAAGCCTATGTGTTGGAGTCCCATTTACGGGTCAACATGCAAGAGGTGGCCCAACGCTGGTTGGGCGTTACCGGCACGGCTTACGAAGACATTTGTGGTAAAGGAGCAAAACAAATCGGTTTTGATGAGCTCGCAATCGATGTGGCTTCTCATTATGCCTCCGAGGATGCCGACCTTACGCTGCGTTTACATCAGGTTATGCGTCCGCTTATTGCTGCACATGAAGGGCTTGAAGCCACCTATCAGCTTGAGGTGAAAACGTCAGAAGTATTGACGGTGATTGAGCGCAATGGTGTGGCTGTAGACAGCACGGTGTTGCATAAACAAAGTCATGATTTGGGTGCACGCTTACTGGCGTTGGAAGAGAAAGCCTACGAGTTAGCGGGCCAACCTTTCAATATGAATTCGCCCAAGCAGGTTGGGGAAATTCTTTTTGACCGAATGCAATTGCCGGTGGTGCGTAAAACAGCCAGCGGCGCACCGTCTACCGATGAAGCCGTGCTAACCACCCTAGCGCAAGATTATCCCCTACCAAAGTTACTGCTCGAGCACCGCAGTATTGCCAAGTTGAAATCCACCTACACGGATAAGTTGCCCCGCATGGTGAACGCCGATACCGGTCGCGTGCATACGCGTTATGCCCAAGCGGCCGTTATTACAGGGCGCTTGGCCTCATCAGACCCGAACCTGCAGAACATTCCGGTTCGTACCGCCGAAGGGCGACGGGTGCGTGATGCGTTTGTTTCCTCCTTGGGTAAGGTGGTGTCTGCCGACTATTCCCAAATTGAATTACGCATCATGGCGCATGTCTCCGGCGATGAAAACTTGATTCGTGTGTTTAAAGAGGGTGGCGACGTTCACCGGGCAACGGCAGCTGAAGTATTTGGGGTGAAGCCTGAAGAAGTCACTAACGATCAGCGTCATGCAGCTAAAGCAATTAACTTCGGTTTAATTTATGGCATGGGCGAATTTGGCTTAGCGAATAACTTGGGTATTACACGAGCCGCTGCTAAAGCCTATATCGACCGATATTTCACACGCTATCCCGGTGTGGCTCAGTACATGGAGCGTATTAAGGCCACAGCGCGCGAGCAAGGGTATGTGGAAACTGTCTTCGGACGTCGGTTGTCCTTTCCCGAGCTAAAAAATGGTGTAAAAGGTGCGCGTGCCGCGGCTGCAGAACGGGCTGCCATTAACGCGCCTATGCAAGGTACAGCTGCCGATTTAATCAAAAAAGCGATGGTGGCCGTACAGGCGTGGTTAGATGCTAAGCAGTTAAAAGCACTGATGGTGATGCAGGTACATGATGAATTGGTGTTTGATGTACCACATGATGAGGTCACAACATTGAAAGCTGAGTTGCCAAAATTGATGAGTGAAGTGGCCACGTTAGATGTGCCATTAATCGCCGAGGTGGGTGAAGGCGATAACTGGGGGCAGGCGCATTAATACGTTGAAGGCGTAGACCAAAAAAGCCGGCTGCTTGATTGCATGCCGGCTTTTTTATGCTGCGTTGTGCTGCTGGGTTAAGGCGTGCACAACGCGTAGCGTAGGTATGAAGATCGTCGTTTACTGCTGTTGCAGGGCGGCGATACGCTGTTCGATGGGCGGGTGCGAGGCGAATAGGGCACCTAAGCCACGACCACCTGAAATACCGGATGATTCGAAGGCCTTAGGTAGTTCACCCGGTTCTACATTCCCTAAACGAGCTAAGGCTCGGATCATGGGAGTGCTTGAGCCGAGCAGTTGGGCAGAGCCTGCGTCGGCACGGAATTCGCGACGGCGCGAGAACCATGCCACGATAATCGAAGCTAGAATGCCAAATACGATCTCACAGACAATGGAGGTAGCATAGAAACCAATGCCTAGCCCGCGTTCGTTTTTTAACACTACGCGATCCACAAAGTAGCCGACTAGGCGGGCAAAGAAGATAACGAAGGTATTCACGACACCTTGAATTAAGGTCAGCGTGACCATGTCGCCATTCGCAATGTGGGCAACTTCATGGCCGAGTACGGCCGCGACTTCTTCCTCGTTCATGCTTTGAAGTAAGCCGGTGGATACCGCTACCAGAGAGTCATTTTTAAAGGCGCCGGTGGCAAAAGCGTTCGGTGCGCCATCGTAAATAGCCACCTCGGGTCTACCAATACCGGCTCGGTCGGCGAGTTGGTGTACGGTTTCTACCAGCCAAGCCTCTTGGGCGTTATGTGGGGCTTGGGGATCAATCACCCGCGCACCGGTTGTACGTTTGGCCATCCATTTGCTGATTAGCAATGAAAAAATGGCACCGGTAAAGCCGACGATAGCGGAAAAGACGAGCAAAGCGCCTGGGTCAATGCCTTCCGCGGTTAAATATCGGCCAATACCTAGAATATTCATGGAGAAGCTAAGTACCAGTACTACAGCTAGGTTAGTGGCAAGGAATAATAGAATGCGAGTCATTGCTGATTTCCATGGTGTTGCAAAAGTGATGAGACCGCTCAAGCAGTGGTCAGTTCCTGCGAGCTTTGCTCCTCTGTAAACAGAATCCGATTAAAGTAGGATAGATTGAGGTGTAGCAATAAGGGTATTTTATACGCCTCGGCATACCTTGTTACTCGGTACGCGAAGTATAGTTCAGCTTTCGTGTTTTCCTATCGTTATTTCCCTATTTAAGGGACCTTTACATGCAATCGTTATGGATGCTTCTGGCGTGCGCGATGTTCGCCATTATGGGGGCCAGCATTAAAACTGCCGCGGAATTTGATGCTAATTTGGCGCAAATCGTCTTGTTTCGTGGCTTACCCTCGATTGTGTTTATCTTTGTTTGGACGCGCGTGCGTAGGCATTCGTTGCGCCCGCCAAGTTGGAAAGCGCATATTCTGCGAAATCTATTTGGTGTCAGTTCTATGTGGATGGGTTTTTTCTCCCTGACGATTTTAAGTTTGTCTACGTCGGTGAGCCTTACCTATACTGCGCCTTTATTCATTGGCATTTGGATGCTGTTCTTCGGTGGCACCCAACGCGATCCGGTACGTATTCTGGCCGTGCTGCTCGGTTTTATTGGTGTGGTAGCAATTCTGCGTCCCAGCATTGGTGACGACGAGTGGTTTGCTGCATTGGTGGCCTTGTGCGCGGGTGCCTTCGCCGCAGCGGCGATGTTGCAAGTGCGCGAATTGGGACGCATGGGCGAGCCGGAATGGCGTACGGTATTTTTGTTTTCCTGTTTTGTCTGCCTAAGCAGTGTGGTCGGTTTAGTAGCGTTGGGTTGGGTGGATTTGGGTTGGCAAGGGTGGGCCGCTTTAATTGGTGTGGGTTCCTCCGGCTTTGTAGGCCAGCTAGCCATGACCCGTGCCTTCGGCAAGGGTTCCGCCCTGTTGACGGCTTCCTTACAATACACCACCATTATTTTTGCAGCTTTGCTTGGTATTGTTTTTTGGGCCGATATCCCCGATCCACTCGCGTGGGCAGGGATGGCACTTATTATCGGCTCTGGCATGTTGTCACTGTGGCGGACACACAGCGAAGATCGACTCATGCGCCGCAAAGCCAGTTCTGCCGAACAAGCTGAAACATCATGATGATTATCGAGGAGCACCATGTTTAGCCATTTGATCAGTCCCGAAGCGCTTCAACAACAACGACAATCCTCTTGGGTGGTATTTGATGTCAGGCATAACCTAACCGACCATCAGGCGGGGCGTAAGGCGTATCTTGAATCGCATATTCCGGGTGCGTTGTTTTTAGATAATGAAACGCAGTTGGTGGGGCAAACCACTGGCCAAAACGGGCGTCACCCCCTGCCGGATCGTACTGAGTTTGCTGCGCTTATGCGGGCACAAGGTGTAACGTCGCGCACCCAGGTTGTGGTGTATGATGCGGGCGACTCATTGTTTGCTGCCCGCTTGTGGTGGATGTTGCGTTGGATGGGACACGAATCAGTCGCTATTTTGGATGGGGGCTGGAAGGCGTGGCTGGCAGCAGGCGCCGAGACCGAGTCGGGCGAGCGCTCACCCCGCCTAACCGAAGCGCAGGTTGTACAAAGCTTTTCCGCATCGCATCAGCCTTCAATGCCAACGGTTACAACGGATGACGTGCTAGCAAACTTACAAACGCAGCAGCGTCTAGTAGTGGATGCGCGCGCTGCTGAGCGTTATCGGGGCGAGGTGGAACCCATGGATCCGGTTGCGGGGCATATACCTAATGCCATGAACCGTCCCCATGCCATGAACCTGACACCAGAGGGCCGTTTTAAAACACCCCAGCAATTACGCGCTGAGTTCACCGAGCTTTTGGCAAATAAAGAAGCCAGTGATGTAGTGCATCAGTGTGGTTCAGGCATTACCGCTTGCCATAATTTATTTGCAATGGAGTTGGCGGGGTTAGAGGGTTCGTCTTTATACCCGGGCTCTTGGAGCGAATGGGTAAGCGATTCGACGCGACCCGTTGCGACAAAATCGTAGGGCGTGTGGTTTCGTAGTGCTGCGCATAGCCGTTAAAATGAGTTTGGCCTTGATGGAGCGAGTCCTGTGACAGCACCGCCAAGGCCTTCTATGAGAATTTCTTAGGACAATGTTATGAATGACACAAGCGCGCCGTCTGACGAGCAGCCTTTACCGAATGATTATGAAACGGCGCTCGCTCAACTGGAGGCTTTGGTGCAGCGTATGGAAAATGGTGATCTGCCACTTGAGCAGTCCATTGCAGCGTATCAGCGGGGTGTAGAATTAGCCCGCATTTGTCAGCAACGATTGGATCAGGCTGAACAACAAGTAAAAGTACTGCAAGGGCAATTGTTGCGCCCCTTAAATGAAATTGATGAGTCCGAGGAATAACGATGTCCACCCTTACTGTAGATCAGAGCGAGTGGCTGGCAACCAAGGTTGAGCACATTGAAGCGTTTCTAGAAAGCTGCTTACCATCGCCCGAACAAGACCCTGCCACCTTACACGCAGCGATGCGCTATTCGGTATTAGGTGGGGGTAAACGGGTGCGTGCTGCGTTAGTTTACGCTGCCGGAGAGGCAGTTATGCAGGCCAATACGTCTACCATGGCCCAAGAAAAAGCATTGGATCATGCGGCAGGCGCAGTTGAGTTAATTCACGCCTACTCATTAGTGCACGACGACTTGCCGTGTATGGATGACGATACTCTACGTCGGGGCCAGCCTACGACGCACATTCAGTTTGATGAAGCGACAGCCATGTTAACGGGCGATGCGCTGCAACCCTTGGCGTACGAACTATTAGCAAGCATGGCGGTGGCGCCGGCCTTAGTGGTGCAAGCGGTTAGCTTATTGGCGAAGGCCTCCGGTAGTTTAGGCATGGCGGGTGGGCAAGCCATTGATTGCAGTAGTGTTGGTCAAGAGTTGACCGCAGCACAGTTGCAAGCAATGCACCGTATGAAAACGGGTGCAATGTTAAAGGCAAGCGTATTGTTGGGTGGTGTGGTGGCCGGAGCAAGTTCTGCGCAGCGGCAAATGCTCAGCGATTATGGTGATGCCGTGGGTTTGGCCTTTCAGGTAATGGACGACATTCTTGATGTGGCAGCGGATACACAAACATTGGGTAAAACGGCGGGCAAAGATGCCACGAATAACAAGCCTACTTATGTGTCGCTGATGGGTATGGACGGTGCCAAATCGTATTTGGCGTCCCTACATGATCAGGCACGCTTGGCGATACGGCCACTTGGGCAGTCGGGGCAATACTTGTCGTACTTGGCTGATTACATCGTAGGGCGTAATTATTAAACCGATACGGTTTTGCGGGTTGTACTCAGATTAGGTCTACAATGCTAGATTGTCTGATGCATAATTAAGTTGGCCGATACACGGCCACGCCACCCTATCAGTAGATTTCGTATGGCTACAGTTTCTCTGGAACACATTCAATCTCCCCACGATTTACGCAAGCTGGACCGCAGCCAATTGGCTGCATTAACCACTGAATTGCGTGAGTTCGTATTGCAGTCTGTATCGCAGACTGGGGGACACTTGTCGTCTAATTTAGGTACCGTAGAGCTTACTGCAGCGCTGCATTATGTATTTAACACGCCCCATGATCGTTTGGTTTGGGACGTAGGCCATCAGGCCTATGCCCATAAAATTCTGACAGGCCGTCGCGAGGGCATGGCGACCTTGCGTCAGGCGGGTGGCATTTCGGGCTTTCCTAAGCGTTCCGAGTCAGAATATGACGATTTTGGTACAGCACACTCGTCCACGTCCATTTCAGCAGTGTTGGGAATGGCGGTTGCTTCAAGAAATGCGGGCATTAATAGGCAGCATATTGCCGTCATTGGCGACGGTGCAATGACCGCCGGCATGGTGTTTGAAGCCCTAAATAACGCCGGTGTGACCCCCGACGTGAATGTGTTGATTGTTTTAAACGATAACGATATGTCGATTTCCCCACCGGTGGGGGCGCTTAATCATTATTTTGCGCGTTTATTATCAGGTCAGTTTTATGCCAAAGCAAAAAATGTGGGTAAGGCTGTATTACAGCATGTGCCACCCATGTTGCAGTTGGCAAAGCGTTTTGAAGGGCAAGCTAAAAGTGTATTGGGGCCCACTACGCTTTTTGAAGAGTTAGGTTTTAATTACGTTGGTCCAATTGATGGTCACGACCTTGATGCACTGGTGCCAACGCTTGAAAACTTACGCGAGTTAGGTGGCTTACAGTTTTTGCATGTGGTGACGCGCAAGGGGCAGGGTTACAAATTAGCCGAAGCTGACCCAGTCCTGTACCACGGCCCCGGCAAGTTTGATCCTAAAGTGGGCATTACTAAAAGCAAAAGCGTAGCGGCCCCCACTTATACGCAGGTCTTCGGTCAGTGGCTATGCGATATGGCCGAGGCTGATAACCGCCTGTACGGCATTACACCTGCCATGCGTGAAGGCAGTGGCATGGTTCAATTTGAAGCCTTGTTCCCCGATCGTTATTTTGATGTGGGTATTGCCGAACAGCATGCCGTTACCTTTGCCGCAGGCTTGGCCTGTGAAGAGCAAAAGCCGGTCGTGGCTATATATTCGACCTTTTTACAGCGTGGCTACGATCAGTTTATTCATGATGTCGCACTGCAAAATTTAGATGTCACCTTCGCTTTGGACCGTGCGGGATTGGTCGGAGCCGACGGCGCTACCCATGCTGGCAATTACGATATTGCATTTATGCGCTGTGTGCCAAATGTGGTAATTAGCACGCCTTCAGACGAAAACGAATTACGCTTGCTACTTAGCACCTGTTATCAGTACACAGGGCCTTCAGCAGTGCGTTACCCGCGTGGAGCAGGGTTCGGCGTTGACGTAGCGAAGGGGCTAGACACCGTGCCGCTCGGTAAAGGGGTGGTACGCCGACAGGGCGAGAAAATCGCTATTTTGGTGTTCGGTACGCTGTTAGCTAATGCGTTAGAGGCGGCTGAAACACTTAATGCCACCGTCGTGGATATGCGTTTTGTGAAGCCACTCGACGAGGCATTACTGGTTGATCTGGCAAGCCGTCACGAGCAGTTTGTCACGGTAGAAGATGCCTCCATCATGGGTGGCGCGGGCAGTGCAGTACAAGAATATTTTGCACAGCAGAAAATTTTGCGTCCCATGTTGCAATTAGGCTACCCCGACGAATTCATTGACCATGGTGATCAAAAGCAATTGGCCGCCGATATTGGACTGGATGCTAAAGGTATGTTGGCTTCTATTGAAAATTATTTTGCCGACGTACCGAAAGTAGAAGCCTAAACCGTTGAACTATGCCCTTGCTGTCATGGGGGGTATAGTGGCTAAACACCGCTAAGCTGTTCCATAATTAATTGTTTCGAAATAATTGAATGCGCCGTTTGTAGCGCATCCTGGGTTCTTGATCATGAATAGTATCTCCGACGCTGTTGCTCAAATGCCTGATGTGCAAAGCAGCATTGATACACGCCGCGTAGCCATTCAAAAAGTAGGGGTGCGTGACGTGCGTTACCCCATGATGGTTAATGTGATGGGCGAGGCTTTGCCTACTGTTGCCGAGTGGGAGCTTACCGTTGCTCTACCACCCGAGGAAAAGGGAACACACATGTCCCGTTTCTTGGCATTATTGGAACAGCACCGTCGTACTCCGTTAACAGCAACGCTGTTTTGTGAAATGGCTGCTGAAATGCTTGATTTGCTGAATGCACAAGCAGGCGATATCAGTGCGACTTTCCCTTACTTTATGAACAAGCCAGCACCCGTTTCAGGTGTGGATAGCTTGCTTGATTACGAACTTAGCTGGGCAGCCAGCGTGATGCGCACCGAAGACGGTGACATCGATACCGAGTTCGAGCTAAGTGTGTTGGTGCCTGTTACCAGTCTGTGCCCATGCTCTAAGGCTATTTCTGAGTACGGTGCTCATAATCAACGCTCGCACGTAACGGTTTCTATTCTAAGCAGCGACCCATCTCAGCTTAACGTTGACGAGCTGATCCGCAGTATTGAAGCGCAAGCCTCCTGCGAGCTATGGGGCTTGTTGAAGCGCACCGACGAAAAATACGTTACTGAACGTGCCTACGATAACCCTAAATTCGTTGAAGATTTAGTGCGTGATGTAGCGGTTGCTGTCCGTGCTTTACCCGGTGTAGAAGGGTTCCGCGTCGAGGCGGAGAACTTTGAGTCCATCCATAACCATTCTGCCTACGCTGTGGTAGAAGGGTAACGACGCCTACTAGGGCGGGCTGTGTTTTGTGTGTTTTTATTGCATTGCCCGCTTAGGCGCGTTAAAATCGTTGGTTTCTTGCTCGACCCAAATTGTATTTAGGGCGGGCTGTCGTGTCTGAAATAGGGCATTAATTGCTTGATATTTCAGGCGATATCCATAAGGAGTTGTTTCATGCGTCACTACGAAGTAGTGTTTATTGTGCATCCCGACCAAAGCGAACAAGTACCAGCAATGGTCGAACGCTATCAGTCGATCATCACCTCAGAAGGCGGTAAAATTCACCGTCAAGAAGACTGGGGCCGTCGTCAACTAGCCTACCCAATTCAAAAATTGGTTAAAGCTCATTACGTTTGCTTCAACATCGAGATTGGTCAAAGCACCCTTGATGAACTCGAGCACTCTTTCCGTTATAACGATGCTATCTTGCGTTACTTAATCGCCAAAACTGACGGTGCTCCTGAAGGTGCATCCATCATGATGAAGTCTGTTGAGCGCGAAGAAGGTCGTCGTGGTTCAGCTGATGGCGCCGCAACAACTGACGATTCCAACGCCGACGAAGACAGTGCTGAGGAAGACGCAGACGAAGAGACTTCCGAGTCTTAATTTACAGGAACTACACGCTACGTGAACCAGCTCCGGTTTAATGGAACCATCGCGGATATCAGCGAATTACGTTATACGCCCGTTGGTATTCCAGTAATCGAGTTGCAGTTGGATCACAGCTCTGAAGTGGAAGAAGCCGGTGTGAATCGGCAATTGAATTTCACGATGGCAGCAGTAGCGTTGGGTGATATAGCTTTGCAGTTAGCCAACACCCCCCTAGGGGCGAGTGTGCAGATTCAAGGTTTTATTGCCCCGTTGCGTAGGTCTTCAGTGCGAACGGTATTGCACATACAGCGTGTGCAGGTACAGTTCCCGGGGAATGCAACGGTTGTTGTGTAAGTTAACTATGCGGTGCTAACCGTTATTAAATAATTCCCGGTTTACCGGAAAAAATACTGAGGTATATCATGGCTTTTGGTCGTAGAGGCAAAGATAAACGCCGTAAATTTGGTCAGCAGAACCCCTTGTTCAAACGTCGCAAGTTCTGCCGTTTCACCGTTGCAGGCGTTAAAGAAATTGATTACAAAGATCTGGATACACTGCGTGATTTCATCCAAGAGAACGGTAAGATCATTCCCGCCCGTTTAACCGGTACTAAGGCTAACTACCAGCGCCAGCTCGACACCGCTATCAAGCGTGCTCGTTTCTTGGCTTTGTTGCCTTACACCGATAATCACCAGTAATCCGGGAGGGTAAACGTCATGCAAGTTATTCTGCTAGAGAAAGTTGTTAATCTGGGTGATCTCGGTGATGTTGTGCGCGTACGTAATGGCTACGCTCGCAACTTCTTGATCCCTCGTAAAATCGCCCGTCGTGCTACAGACAGCGCTATTCAAGAGTTCGAAGCACGTCGTGCAGAACTGGAAAAAGCACAGGCTGAACGTCTGGCTGCAGCGCAGGCTTTGGGTGCGAAATTGGAACAGCACACCGTTACACTGGTGCAAAAAGCAGGTGTAGACGGTCGCTTGTTCGGTTCCGTTACATCGATGGACATTGCTTCTTCGTTGTCCGCAGCAGGTTTCACTGAAATCGTTCGCTCACAAGTACGTTTGCCAGATGGCCCACTGAAAGCCGTTGGCGAGTACGAAGTCGACGTAGTATTGCACCCTGACGTAACCGTTGCTGTTAAGGTTATCGTTGAAGGCGATATCGACTAAGTCCTTACGTTACATGGTACATTTCCTTATGGAATAGTGTGCCGTAGCAGAAAAAGCCGGCAGCTATTGCCGGCTTTTTTCTTTGTATTTACGAGGCTTGTGTTGGATAGCGAAACTCAAAGTACCGATCCTAAATTGGATTATTTACGTGTTCCGCCGCACTCGGTCGAGGCGGAGCAATCTGTGCTGGGCGGCTTATTATTAGATAACGCCGCCTGGGATCGCATTGCCGACATTATTGTGGACGACGATTTTTATCGTTTTGATCATCGCATTATTTGGCAGCATATTACTCGCTTAATTGGCTTGGCACGTCCAGCCGACGTAGTAACGGTGCACGAGTCGCTGGCCATGTCGGGTAAGGCCGACGAAGTCGGTGGCTTGGCGTACTTGAATGCGTTGGCTCACAATACGCCTTCTGCCGCGAACATTCGCCGTTATGCCGAGATTGTTCGCGAGCGCTCGATGCTGCGCAAGCTGGTCACTGTAGCCGACGAAATTTCATCGGCAGCCTTTAATCCTCAAGGTAAAGAAGCACGACAGATTTTGGATGATGCCGAGTCGCGTGTATTCCAAATTGCGCAAGAAGGGGCTAGGGGCAATGCAGGTTTCCAAGAAATTCAGCCCTTATTGACTCAAGTGGTAGAGCGCATCGACGAGCTCTATCACCGTGAAGGCGACTCTGAAATCACGGGTGTGCCCACTGGTTTTGTCGACCTTGATCGCATGACTTCTGGCTTGCAGCCCGGCGACTTGGTTATTGTGGCGGGGCGACCTTCAATGGGTAAAACCTCGCTATCGATGAATATTGGTGAGCACGTCGCCATTCAACAGGGTTTGCCTGTGGCTGTGTTTTCCATGGAGATGGGGGCCGTACAGTTAGCGATGCGTATGGTGGGATCGGTAGGTTTGCTTGATCAACACCGCATGCGCACTGGAAAGCTAGATGCCGAAGATTGGCCTAAGTTAACCCATGCTGTGCAGCAAGTGCAGGAAGCCCAAATTTATATCGATGAAACCCCCGGTCTGTCGTCCATGGAGGTGCGGGCACGGGCCCGACGCTTATCACGTCAGTGCGGCAAGTTAGGTCTTATTATTATTGACTACCTACAGTTGATGTCGGGGAACTCTTCAAGCGAGAACCGCGCTACTGAAATTTCCGAGATCAGTCGTTCGCTAAAAGGGTTGGCAAAAGAGCTGGATTGCCCGTTAATTGCGTTGTCGCAGTTAAACCGAAGCCTAGAGCAACGGCCTAATAAACGCCCCGTTATGAGTGACTTGCGTGAATCGGGTGCGATTGAGCAAGATGCTGACTTGATTCTCTTTATTTATCGTGATGAGGTTTATAACCCCGATTCCCCAGATAAGGGCACGGCTGAACTCATCATAGGTAAACAGCGTAATGGCCCGATTGGAACAGTGCGTGTAGCGTTCCAAGGG
>DATGRU010000111.1:0-2652 GCA_035303295.1 Paenalcaligenes sp. | reverse complement strand
TCGGGCATATAGGCAACGATGGAAGGTGTGGTGCGAGTACCCTCGGCGTTTTCAATAATTTTGACCTGATCACCATCCAGTACAGCTACACAGCTGTTGGTAGTACCAAGGTCAATACCGATGATTTTGCTCATGTTTTTTTACCTTGTAAAAAATAATACGCTTGCTTTGTCAGCAATAATTTGTTTGATAAATACTAAGTGGGGCTGGGCCAGCCTATTTCAAGGGGCACCGTAAAATTTTCACCCCAAAACCGAAAACGCTTACCCAGCAGAGACCATAACCAAGGCTGGACGCAACACGCGATCAGCCAGCAAATAGCCTTTTTGCAGGGTTTGGGCGATTGTGCCCTCGGGGAATTCAGACGGTACCGACGACATAGCTTGATGCAGATGCGGGTCGAACTTATCGCCAGGTTGCGGAGCTTCTTCTTTAAGCTGATTACGTGCGAATGCGTTGTCGATTTGACGTAAAGTGGTTTCCACCCCTTCACGGAACACGTCTACCGTTTGCTCTTCCTGAGCTAACGCAGCTTCTAGACTATCGCGCACGGGCAGCAAACTTTGTGCAAAGGATTCTGCACCAAATTTACGTGCCTTGGAAATTTCTTCCTCGGAGCGTCGGCGAATGTTGTCAACCTCGGCCTTAGCGCGTAGCAACTGATCGTAATACTGAGCGACTTTCTCCTGTGCTTCGACTAACTCTTGCTCAAGCTGTTCACGGCTTGGCGTCTGCCCCTCGCCCTCGGCTACGCTGTCGATGGATTCGGCAGCATCAACGGACTCTGCCGTTTGTTCAGGCGTTGTTTCTTTTTCTGGATTTGGGTTTTCGTGCTGATCTGTCGATGATGCAGACATAAGGTTCTCCACGGCTAAAAATCGTCAATAAACAGCACATGGGGGCTGTTGCCCCCACTTTCAAGTAGCCTTAGCCATCTTTTTTATCAGCCTGCTGAATTCGTCGTTTTAGCACTTGCCCAACCACTCAAATGGCTTTGGGTAATTTGGCTTAAACCCTCAATCCATTGCGGGTCGTCATTCAAACACGGGATATACGCAAACTGTGTACCACCGTCTTCCAAAAATGCATCACGGCACTCCACCTGAATTTCTTCCAACGTCTCTAGGCAATCTGCCAAAAAACCTGGGCACATGGTGTGCACCGTTTTCACACCCTCTTTAGCCCACTGACGCAATAACGGCTCGGTATAAGGCTCTAACCACTTTTCAGCCCCAAAACGACTTTGGAAGGAAGCATACACGGGTACGTTTAAGTCGCTAAGACTTTGCCGCAGCGCTTCGGTGGTAAGCATGCATTCTCGGTAGTACGGGTCGCCCTGCTCGGCACAACGACGCGGTAGGCCGTGATAACTTAACAACAAGCGCTCGGGCTTACCGTGCTCGTGCCAATAGCGACGCACTGCATTGGCCAATGGTTGGATATAAGCCGGATGATCGTAATAATTTTTAATAAAACGCAGCTCGGGCTGATTACGTAGCTTCGCTACATAACGATTCACCGCGTCAACGGCTGTGGCTGTGGTCGATGCGGCATATTGAGGATACAACTGCGCCACCAGAATTTTTTCACAGCCCTTTTCACGTAACGCCCGAATCGCATTGGGAATAGACGGGTTGCCATAACGCATAGCCAGTTCCACATGAATAGGCTCGGCATACTGCTGGCGCAAGCTTGCCTCTAAACCTTCTGCCTGACGCTGGCTATACACCAGCAATGGAGCACCCTGTTCTAACCACACCAATTCATACTTGGGTACAAGTTTTTTAGGCCGTAGGGGTAGCACTGCCGCATTTAAGATGATTTGCCATACAAACTGAGGCATTTCGATAACTCGCGGATCAGACAAAAACTCGCGCAAATAACGACGTATAGACGGCGCAGTCGGCTCGTCAGGTGTACCCAGATTGATCAGCAAAATACCGATTGCCGGCTTACTGTAGGTGGTAACGGTGCTATCAAGCAGCGTCGGATCGGCTTTTTCAGGCAAAAATTTTGTTTGCGGCATCAGTGTGAATTACGTTAGGAAATAAAACGGCGGCACGACGTGACCGCCCTAACCATAGCCCAACATCATTTGGGTTTGTTGCTTAGCGCATTGGACAACATGCGAGCGGTGATGTCGACAATCGGAATGACTTTCTCATAGGCCATGCGAGTGGGCCCAATAACCCCTAACGTTCCAACTACCTCACCCCCCACCCCGTAAGGAGCGGTAATCACCGATACCTCATTCAACGGCATCAGATTCGACTCGCCCCCAATATAAATTTGCACGCCTTGCGCTTGACTGGAGACATCTAACAAATGCAACAGGTCGGTTTTCTTCTCGAATAGCTGGAATAACCGGCGCAGGCGGTCGAGGTCTTCGGTCATTTCGCTAATATCCAACAACTTGCTTTCACCGGAAATAACCACGGACTCTTCCGTGTCGGGCTCGGCCGTGCTGGCTGCTACGGCCGCTTGCATTAATTTCGAAATATCAGCTTGTAAGGATGACAGCTCACCCTTTAACGACTCGCGCACTTCGGCAAAAGATTTGCCTGAAAAGTGCTGATTAAAGAAGTTACTGGCCTCGACCAACTCTTGTGGCAGGTACTCACGAGGCATCGTCAAAATACGGTTTTGCACATC
>DATGRU010000110.1:0-3037 GCA_035303295.1 Paenalcaligenes sp. | reverse complement strand
GGATCGTTCTTGTTCTTGGGGCCTACCGGGGTGGGTAAAACCGAGTTAACAAAAGCATTGGCAAGCTTCTTATTTGATTCCGAAGATCATCTGATTCGTATCGATATGTCGGAGTTCATGGAGAAGCACTCGGTGGCACGTCTAATCGGAGCGCCCCCCGGATACGTGGGCTACGAACAAGGTGGATACTTAACTGAGGCCGTGCGCCGTAAACCGTATAGCGTGATCTTACTCGACGAGGTTGAGAAGGCGCATCCAGATGTGTTTAACGTGCTGCTGCAAGTATTGGATGATGGCCGATTAACCGATGGGCAAGGGCGTACCGTAGACTTCCGTAATACGGTCATTATCATGACATCCAACTTAGGCTCGCACCACATTCAAGAGATGAGAGACGAGCCTTATGAGACGGTTAAGCAAGTGGTCTGGGAGGAGGTGAAGCAAGCCTTCCGCCCAGAGTTCCTGAACCGTATCGATGAAGTCGTGGTCTTCCATAGTTTAGGCGCTGAACAGATTCAAGCGATTGCCAAAATTCAGTTGCAACGCTTGGCTGATCGACTGGCTGCGCGGGATATGCACCTTGAGGTTAGTCCTGCTGCGTTGGCTGAATTGGCTACTGTGGGCTTTGATCCTTTATTTGGGGCGCGTCCACTTAAGCGTGCTATTCAGCAAAACGTGGAAAACCCAGTGGCTAAACTGATACTGGAAGGCAAGTTTGGAGAGAATGATGTCATTCCTGTGGATTGGCAGAATGGCCAGTTCGTGTTTGATGGAGTGCCACCGGTAGTGCATTAATACATGTAGCCGGTAAATGAAAAGCCCGATGTGCAGTGAATCGCACATCGGGCTTTTTGCTTTTGCTGTTTTGCTTTGTGAGGCTTAGTCGTTATCGGGTTGTAGGTTCTCGCGTTTGCTATCCCACGCGTAGAATTTCACCCCAATTTCGATACGATCGCGGCCTTTAGAACGTCGCCAACGATTCGTGTCGCGTAGGGAATAAACACAGCCGCAGTACTCTTGCATATAAAAACCTTCGTCTTTACTGATTTCCAGCATGCGTTGTGAGCCACCGCCTTTACGCCAGTTATAAGTCCAATACTCGATGCCGGGGTAACGGGCGGCTGCGCGAAGCCCGCAACCGTTGATTTGATCCATGTCTTTCCAGCGTGAAATGCCAAGAGAGCTAGTAATTAGATCGAAACCGTTTTCATGTGCGTATAAAGCTGTGCGTTCGAAGCGCATGTCGAAGCACTCTGTACAACGAATACCACGCTCGGGTTCGTTTTCCATACCTTTTACGCGATCGAACCAATTGTCGACATCGTAATCCGCATCAATGAACTCAATGCCATTTGCTTCAGCATAACGAATGTTTTCCTGCTTGCGAATTTCATATTCCCGAACGGGGTGAATGTTCGGGTTATAGAAATAAATAGCGTAATCAATTCCCGACGCGGTCATTGCTTCCATGACCTCGCCTGAACACGGGGCACAGCAAGAGTGCAGTAATACGCGCTTCGTGTTGGGAGGTAAGGGCAGCGGTTCACGTTTTGTGGTGTTGGTGATTGACATTGAATAATCCTATAAGCCATTCGCGATGTAATGGCTCTATTTTAGCTGCCTATGACTACTTCCCAAAGTTGGCGTACAGCGTTGCGGTCAGCTTCATGTTGTTCGGGTGGCACGCGGGCCCAGGTTTGGGCCTGTAAACGTAGACTGTGCTGGCGTTTACGGTAGTGGCGATAGGCTGCAACCACTTGTTCGCTTAGGCTCACATCGATTAGTTTAGCGTTAGCAGCTAAGCCTAATAGCGCAATATTGCCTAAATTATTGAGCAAAATCGGATGTGTGTGGGCATGGGCAAGAACGAGAAACTGCGTAATGAACTCAATATCCACCATTCCACCCTGATCATGCTTTAGGTCGAATAAATCACTGTGATTAGGGTGGCCTGCGCTGATGCGTTCACGCATAAGACGTATATCTTGACGCAATTGTTCTGGGTCCCGAGGGCGTAATAGTAGTGTTCGGCGTAACTCTTCAAAGCGGGCGCCGATGCTGACATCGCCCGCCACAAAACGCGCACGGGTAATGGCCTGATGCTCCCAGCTCCATGCTTTACTACTTTGGTATTGTTCGAAGCCGTCAATGCTGACAGCGATTAGGCCTGCGTCACCGTCTGGGCGTAAGCGCATATCGACTTCGTATAAACGGCCAGATGAGGTGAGGGTGGACAGCCATGAGATCATGCGTCGTCCCAGTCTTACGTATTGCTCAACAGCGTCGTTATTTGAGTCGTCGTAAAGAAAAACCAGATCCAAGTCTGATGCATAGCCCAATTCTTTGCCCCCCAGTTTTCCGTAAGCAATGACTGCAAAGCGTGGTGGCGGTAAGGCTTTTTGAGAGTCGTGGCCCTTGGGTTGGGCTAAAGGCCACGTGCGTCGAATGGTTTCCTCAAGCATCAAGTCGGCTAATGCAGAGAGTGAGTCTGCCAACTCTTCAACACTATGTAAGCCGGATAAGTCCTGTGCAATAAGCTGAAACGTGATTTGGTGCTGCACGTTACGCATGAGGTTCATTTGCTGCTCAACGTCGGGGGCTCCGTTGGGTAACTGGCAGGCGTCAAGCTCACGGCTTAACTGTTCTTTAATGGCGTCGAAATCCAGCTCTTGCATTAGGCTTTGCCATTCAATCAAGCTATCTAAAACCAGTGGATAGCGTGCAAGGTACTGGGCAACCCAAGGACTAGCAGCAACGATGGTGGTTAAACGTTTTAAGGTCTCTGGGTATTCGGCCAGTAAGGCGACGTATGCACTGCGTTGCGAAATATTTTCCACCACATTGAGTAGTCGTCGTAGTGTTTCTTCTGCATCATCGCATTGGGCTGCTTCATTAGCCATTAATGGCAGCAGACGCTCAAGACGCTCACGGCTTTGTCGGGGTAAGTGGCGTAGGCGATGGCTGGTGAGCAATAAGTCGAATTGTTCGGTTGCATAACGCTGGAATTCGTCGTCGTGCTCAGGGGCATGCGTAGTGG
>DATGRU010000109.1:0-10452 GCA_035303295.1 Paenalcaligenes sp. | reverse complement strand
CGAGCAATTTCCACACATAGACATTACTATCCGAACCCCTCATGGCGGGCGAGTCGCTGAGTTGCTCGTTACTGGGGAAATTGACCTTGCGATTACATTTGCTCAAAACACCTACCCGCGCAACATTCAGTTCCACCAGATGGGGAAGCTGATATTGACTCACGTGGTACATCGCGAACACCCATTAGCTAAGCAGAGCAAGGTTAGCTTCTTAGAACTCAAAAAACACCGAAGGCTCACGCTTAGCGCCCATAAAAACCAGCTACCTACCACGCAATATTTAGATGCGAATCAAACGTGGGAAGCAGAAAGCTACTTGGCACTTTTAGAATTGGTGAAAGCCCAACTTGGTTGGGCTACATTACCCCGTCAACTCATTCTGGACGAGATTCATCAGGGTGAATTAGTAGAACTTCCCTTGGAAGCCTACCCCTACACTGATTGGATATGTGGCGTTGACCTACTCTGGGCAAAAAACAACCAGATGCCTGTGGGCACCCAATGGCTGAAACGCAAGCTAATAGAACGCAAAATTTTCGAACTGGATCGAAGTGCTAACTCTACTACCCTTTAAGCCACGCTAACGGGTTAGTCGGCTTACCCTGCACCCGAATTTCAAAGTACAGGCCCGGCTCAACTTGGCCGCCGGTAGAGCCGACGCGGGCGATGGCTTCACCAGAATTCACCACATCACCAACTTGCTTAAGTAAGCTTTGGTTGTAGCCGTAAACGGTCATGTGGCCTTGCCCGTGATCCAAAATAATTAAATTCCCAAAGCCTTGTAACCAGTTCGCGTACACCACGCGGCCAGCAGCAACACTATTGACCTGTACGCCCTCGTTAGCTCGGATTACGACGCCTCGCCACTGTCCCCCTTCGGGTCGGTTTGCTCCGAAACGCCCTTGAATCTCACCACGCACGGGCATAGCCAGACCTTGCTTTAACCCCGCAAAACCACCTTCAGGTGCCAAACGCACTGGCTCAGGTGGTACTAAGCGGGAACGCTCGGGGGCAGCCGGTGGCGTAACCGCTGCCACGGTTGGCGCTGGAGTTTGCGCATCAGGCTCGATAGCCGGAGAATGCGCCAATATTTCTAAACGACGTGCTTCTTCACGTTCAGCGGCTAAAGCCAAATCACGTTCGCGTTGCGCTTGACGTGAAGCATCTAACTGCGCCTGCTGTTCGCGCTGCTGCTCGGCCACACGTCGGGCCTCGGCAATGCGTTGCGCTTCCTGTTCTTGACGCGCCAATTCGGCCTGACGCGCCTCTTCTGCCAATCGCCGCGCTTCAGCTTGACGACGTAATTCTGCTTGACGGGCAAGTTCGGCTTGTCGCTCAATTTCTGCTTCTAAACCAGTGATTAAATCGCCTAGACGGTTGTCATTCGCCGCTAACGTCGTCGCTTGACGGCGCTGCTGTGTTAATTCGTCTTCAACCTTGCTTAGCAAGGTAGCGCGGTGTGCTTGTTGTTTGACTAATTCGGCACGCTGCCGCTGGGCTTGCTCG
Source organism: Paenalcaligenes sp. (assembly GCA_035303295.1). GTDB lineage: Bacteria > Pseudomonadota > Gammaproteobacteria > Burkholderiales > Burkholderiaceae_B > Paenalcaligenes. The sequence continues at coordinate 8,946 of DATGRU010000109.1, read as the reverse complement.
TTCAACTGATCTAATTCGGCCTGATTAGCTTGTGTATCAGCCCTTAATGCGGCGAGCTTAGTTAACGCGGTACGCAAGGCTTCTACTTTATCGGCCTGCGCCTTGGATATGTACGACAAATACCCAAGCTCACGCTGTATGGCCTGAGGGTTGTCACCCGACAATAAGGCAGCCCAGGGTGATAAGCCACTGGCATGCATAGCCCGCAACTGCTCGGCCAATTCATCCTGACGCTGCTGACGCAAGGCATCTTGCGTTTTGATTTGTGCGTTCAGCTCGTGCAAATGCGCTGCTACGCGCTCGGAACGCTGTTCAATTTCTGCCAAGCGCCGATCACTGACTGAAATGGCAGACTCTGTTTCTTTTAGCGCAGCCAAGGCTTCGCTTTGCGATGCCTCGGTGCGTTCAATCGTTTGCTGCAAGTGCTGAATGCGTTCTCGCAGCTCTAATTGCTGTTGGCGAGCCTGTTCTTGTTTTGCTTTAAGGGAAGCGTCAGCCGCCCATGACGTGTTAGATAACAACAGCAAGACGAAAACCAGACTCGCACGACGCATATTATTTGCCTGCTTTAGCTTGTTCAGCCACTGCTTTAGCTTGCGCTTCGATTTCTGCCTGATCGCCTAAATAGTAATGACGAATAGGCTTCAGGTTTTCATCCAACTCATAAACCAAAGGCTGGCCGGTGGGCAAATTCAAATGCACCACATCTTCCTCGGAAATAGAGTCAATGTGCTTAATTAACGCGCGTAAACTGTTGCCATGCGCTGTAACCAACACATTGCGACCAGCACGAATGGCGGGGGCAATAGAGTCGTTCCAAAAAGGCACAACGCGTTCTACCGTTGTTTCCAAACATTCGGTAGCGGGTAACTGTTCGGGTTTTAAGCGACTGTAGCGCTCATCGAAGCGTGGGTGGCGTGGATCGTCTTCAGAAACGGGGTCTGGAGCGATAGAATACGAGCGTCGCCACACCATAACTTGGTCTTCACCGAACTTTTCTGCGGTTTCGGCTTTATTTAGGCCCTGTAAAGCGCCATAATGTCGCTCGTTAAGACGCCAACTCATGCCGATCGGTGTGTGCATTGCGTCCATGGTGTCAAGGACAATCCAAAGCGTGCGAATAGCGCGCTTTAAGACGGAAGAAAAGGCGATGTCAAATTCAAAGCCTTTAGATTTCAAGAGCTCACCCGCTTGCCGCGCTTGTTCACGGCCAGTTTCGGTAAGATCAACGTCGGTCCAGCCAGTGAAACGATTCTCTCGATTCCATTGGCTTTCGCCATGACGCATTAGTACGAGTTTATACATGGTAAAAATAGCCTCTAGGTTGAAAACTTTTGTCCATTTTATAATCAACCGACGTTGCCCACTCATTAAAGGCTTTATTCAGGATTCATCGTGGACTTTTTAACTAGTCAAAATAATTTTCTTATTCTAATCGTTGCCGTTGTTTCAGGCATCATGTTGTTGTTGCCGGCCTTTACTAAAGGTCGTAGTGGCAGAGCTATTCCGGCAGATGACGTGGTTCAGAAAATGAACCAAGAGAACGCTATACTGATAGATATTCGTTCTAATGATCTGTTCAAAGCCGCCCACATCGCTCAAGCGCGCAATATCAGTCAGGCCGAGCTGGAAAGCAAAGCCGCCAACCTCGCAAAAGATAAGCCTATTGTCGTTGTTTGTGAGCACGGTCGCAATGCTCCTAAAGCCGTAGCCACATTACGCAAGCTTGGCTTTGAACAGTTATTTACTCTGGAAGGCGGCTTACAAGGCTGGATTCAAGCGGGGCTTCCCGTCAAAAAATCGTAATCCGACTGCTATAAGGTATTTGTGACATGGCAAAAGTTATTATGTACAGCACCACCGTGTGTCCGTTTTGCACGCGTGCGGAAATGCTGCTCAAACAACGTGGCGTAAACGAAATCGAAAAAATCTTTATCGATCGCGATCCCGAACAGCGAGATATTATGATGACTCGCACCGGACGCCGTACGGTCCCCCAAATTTATATTGGTGACACCCACGTAGGCGGTTACGACGATTTAGCAGCGCTAGATCGTGCTGACGGTCTGTTACCGCTATTGTCCGCCTAACGTACACTCTGGCTTTCGCCACCCTAACGATTATTTATTTCAGGAGGCCCTCATGGCCGAACAGAATTCCCAACACGCCGGCGCTAACTCACACGGTGACAATGCGCAACCAAGCTTCAACATGCAGCGCACTTACGTAAAAGATTTGTCCATTGAAATGCCTAATGCACCACAAATCTTTCTTGAGCAAGAAGCACCCACCGTTGAAGTCGAATTGAATGTTGGTGCACAGCGTCTGGCAGAAACCGTGTACGAAACCACGGTAACGTCCACCGTAACGACTCGTGTTAACGACAAAATCTTGTACTTGGTCGAAGCCACTCAAGCGGGTATTTTCGAAGCAGCAAATATTCCTGCCGAACAGCTGGATCCACTGCTGGGCATTGTGTGCCCAACCATGCTGTATCCCTACTTGCGCGCCACCATTGCCGACGCTATTACTCGCACCTCGTTGCCACCACTGCACCTGACTGAAGTGAACTTCCAGCAGATGTACGAACAGCGCCTAGCACAACAGGCTCAACAAAACGCGACGCCAAACAGCGAAGAAAACCAGCCTGTTCAGTAATACCCATGACGGCGGCCCTTCATCCTGCAGCACGCCTTAGCGTCATCGGCGCGGGCAGCTATGGCACTGCGCTAGCAGCGCTGTGCTCAGCTCGCGTGCCTACCATGATCTGGGCTCGTAACCCCGCCGTAGCGCAGGAAATCCAGCACGATCATCGCTCGTCAGCGTATCTGCCCGATATCCTGCTACCGTTGGCTCTGCAGGCAACCGATTCATTACCGCAGGCTGTAACACATGCTTGCGGTAACGACGAGGGCCCAGCCGTCTTTATTCTTGGGGTTCCGGTTGCAGCCTTAGCCGAAACCTGTCGCGCTCTGGCTGCGCTACTTCCTGCTACACGCCAACATCCAGTGTATGTGATCCGTGTGTGCAAAGGCTTTGACGCGAAAACAGGCGCTTTGCCCAGTACCGTCGCCGAAGCCAACCTACCCTCTTCAAACTGGCTACATCATGGGGTACTGTCTGGCCCTTCTTTTGCGCTAGAGGTTGCCCAAGGCTTACCCGTGGCGCTTACCGTTGCCAGTCACAATCCCTCTTTAGCCACCACCTGCGTTGACATCATGCATGGCACGCAAGCGCGTATTTATCCTAGCGACGATGTCATTGGCGTGGAAGTGGGGGGAGCATTAAAGAATATCGTGGCCATTGCGTGTGGCATCAGCGATGGCTTAGGCTTGGGCACCAACGCCCGCGCTGCCTTAATTACCCGCGGCCTAGCCGAAATGCAACGATTAGGCGTAGCGCTAGGGGGGAAGGCCGAAACCTTTATGGGCTTAACCGGTTTAGGTGATTTAGTTTTAACCGCCACGGGCGACCTATCGCGTAATCGACGGGTAGGTTTAGCCATTGGTAGAGGGGAAAGCCTTGAAGCCATTATGGCCGACGGCCTCACCGCTGAAGGGGTGCGCTGCGCCAGTGCAGCACGCGCTATTGCACAGCAACACCACATCGACGCCCCCATTACCGAGGCGGTATATCAGGTCTTGCTTGAAGGCTTAACCCCAAAACAAGCGGTCAGTGAACTGCTGGCGCGCGAAGCCAAAAGCGAATCGCCTTCAACTACGCAAACCGCACACTAAACGCTTAGAACGCAACAACGTAATAGCTAATCGTTGTTTATCGCTTGGAAAGTCGCCTGCAACGACTGACCTACGCGTATTTCGCTATTCGGCGACACAGTGCTTAAGCCTGCATTCACTCCAAACAATAAACCCGGCGGAAAACGTCTCGTGGCTATTAGGGCATTCCACGGCTGCTCTCCCACCTCAGCCGTAAACGGATCCACATTCGGCAGCTTACAGCGCGTACAAATTTTTAATTTTTCAAACTGGAAGCTATCGGCTTGTAACGACCGCAGCTCGTCTTCTTGATAGGCTGACAATCCGGAAACCACGATATTCGGGCGGAAACGCTCCATCATCACCGCTTCGTCGCCCTGCTCGACAATCGTCTGATTCAAAGCCTGTAGCGATGCGGTATTGCAGATCAAGAATGGAAAGCTGTCTGCAAAGGCAAACACACTAGACGAGATCAATTCATTTTCGCCACCAGTTTGGCGTCGCCATGCCGACAACCAATCGCGGCCTATATGCCGCTGTGCTTCGGGATGATTACGCACCAAGCGAAAACGTTCTCCAGTATTGAGATACTGGCTTAGCCAATTCGCCACGGCATCGCCTTCGTCGCAACCCAAGGTCTGATCGCGCCAAACGGTTACCGGTATCGCGCTGGTCACCGCCGCATCCAAACTAAAACTAAAAGGTGCCATACCCGGTGCCGACAAACGCAGATGCGTATCGCTTGGCACAGCCTGAATTAAGGCCAGTTGAGGCACCGTACGTTGGGTTACCATGCGCCCTGTTGAGTCAACGATGAGCCACTCTCGGTCCCACTTCAAGCCGCTTTCACTGATAGGACTTTGTTGAAGCCGAATGCCCGCACAGGACTTAACGGGATAAACAAACAAATCGGTCACTTCAACAACCATGGGCTCACCTTGTGTAAAACAATAACGTAACCCTCATCATATCGCTTTACACACGGGCACATGAAATGTCGGCTAAGCGTGCATGGTTAGTTTTTGGTGCGTAAGCCCGCAATGACCGCTTCACCGGTTTTACGCATATGTGCTCGCATCGCACAGGATACCGCGGCCCCATCACGCTGCTTTAACGCCCGCATAATCACTTCATGCTCTTTAGCCGATTCAGCCCATCGGTCGTCACTGAAATTAGCAGCATAACGTGCCCGTACAATCTTGATATTTAGCTGTGCCTCAAGGTCTTGCAACACACGATTATCCGCCAAGCGTGACAAAATGCCATGCACTTCTTGGTTAACCTTAAAGTAATTGGCCCGATCACCGTTACGCTGATGCCCAAGCATTTGCTCGTGCAAACTTAATAAATACGCAATGTCTGCATCGCTGGCGCGCTGCACGATTAACTCACCCGATAACGCCGCCAATGCCCCCATTACCTCGAACACCTCAAGCATTTCAATGGGGTCAATGGGGGTGATGCGTGCGCCACGGTTCGGCAACAACTCGACCAAGCCTTCGCCAGCCAACACCTTTAACGCTTCGCGTAGCGGCGTACGCGACACGCCAAACAAATCGCACAACTGTTGCTCTTGCACCCGGCTCTCGGGTTTTAGCTCTGACTGCAACACCATACTGCGCAAACGGTCTGCAATCAGCAAATAAAGCGGTTTCTGCCGTAAATGCGCCGTGTCACTGTGTTCTGACGTATCCATTCTTTCCAGAAAGCCAATGTTAGTCATCTTTTTATACCCCGATTTCTTTTGACCCTATTATGCCGCGACTTCAGATTTTCATCCTGAACCACTTCATTTTGAATACAAAATTCAAAATAGCATGGTATTTTTCGCCTTTTTAGCAAAGTTAACACGCCTTTGTTAGCCGGCACAGCATAACCTTAGGCGTTATCTTTTTATTTTAAACCTAAGCATAGCGTGATTTCATGAGATTTTTTAGGTCTAAACCCTAAGCTTACTAGTAAAAACACTATGTTGTTCAAGCACACAAAGCAGAATTATATTAATAATACAAAATACAAAACAAAATACAGACTGCTCGGCTTCCCTTAAACGCCCTCCAAAGGAGATCACAGTTCAATGAACCGGCACCTTATCGGCATGCTCACGCCTTCGTCCAACACCGTGCTTGAGCCTTACACCAGCGCAATGCTGCAACCCTTACTGCCTCATGTCACCGCTCACTTCCAACGCTTTGTGGTGAAAGAAATAACGCTGAATGAAAATGCACTAGCCCAGTTTCAAACTCAGCAACTGGTGGATGCAGCCATGATTTTGAACGATGCCCGCATGAACGTCATTGCATGGTGCGGCACTTCGGCCAGCTGGTTGGGCTTTGATACCGATGAACGCCTCTGCGCCGCCATCACCGCCACGACTGGCGTACCCGCCACCTCATCGGTACTGGCTTTAAATGAAGCGCTGGCGCGTACCAAGGTGAAACGATTAGGATTGGTGACCCCTTACCTTAGCGATGTGCAACACACCATCATGAAAAACTACGCCGCAGCCGGCTACGAGGTGGTAGCAGAACGCCATTTAAACGATAAAGGTAATTTTTCTTTCGCAGAATACGATGAGCCGGAACTTGAAAAAATGATCCGCGAAGTCGCCCAAGACAAACCGGACGCCATCACCGTACTCTGTACCAACTTTCGCGGCACGGGTCTGGTGGATCGCTTAGAAAAGGAGCTAGGCATTCCCATTTACGACTCAATTAGCGTCACCCTCTGGCACAGCCTTGAGCTGGCCGGTGTGGATCCAAGCCTCATCAAAGGTTGGGGTCAAATTTTTTCTTTAAACGCTTCTTTTGCAACCACGTAAAACATCGTCAACGCGACACTAGACGATATAACAGGAGACAAACGTGAGAAAAAACAGCATACGCAATGTAGCCCTCGGGCTGCTCGTTGCCATGGGCTGCTTTAGCGCCTCGGCACACGCTCAATCCGCTTTGCGGGCAGTGGGTAATTATTCCGGCAACAAAGTTCAGGTCGATGAAGTAGAGCGCCCCTTCTTTGATGCGCTAGGCCCCAAACTGGGCATGAACGTCAGTTTTAACCCCATGGATGCCATTGGCGTGGGGGCTGCCGATGCTCTGCGCCTGATCCGCTCTGGCGCCTTTGACATCATGTCAGTACAAATTGGTATGGTCGCCCGCGATGACCCCTTCTTTGAGGGCATCGACTTAGCCGGTGTGGTCGATAATATTGATCAGCAGCGCGAAGCCGCCAATGCCATTCGCGATAAATTCGATGAACGCTTACAAAGCCGCTTCAACGCCAAACTACTTACGTTGTGGCCATTTGGCCCACAGGTGATGTGGTGCAACGGCGATGTTAAAGGACTGGAAGACTTGAACGGCAAGAAAATTCGCGTCTTCACCTCATCAATGTCACGCGTAGTCGAAGGCTTGGGAGCTACCCCCGTTACCATTCAACCTAGCGAAGTGTATTTAGCCTTGCAACGTGGCGTGGTCGATTGCGGCGTAACCGCCCCCAGTGCAGGTAACAATGGCAAATGGCCAGAAGTGACCAATGTGTTCATGCCCTTAACCTTGGCCTATTCCGTGCAAGGCCATTTTATGAACCTCGACTCATGGAATCGCCTCAGCCCTGAGCAACAAGAAACCCTCACCACGGCTTCCCGAGAGATGGAAGACCAGTTATGGGATATTGCCAAGCGCTATAACGAGGATGCCGCCGCCTGCAATACAGGCAAAGAAGGCTGCTCATTGCACACTTCGTACGACCTTACCGAGGTGCAGGTGGATGAATCCGCTCGTGCACTGATCAGCGATATCGTCAAAAAATCGGTACTCCCCGTCTGGGCCGATAACTGCAAACGCGGCTACCCAGAATGCCCAAGCATCTGGAATGACACCGTCGGCGCCGTCACCGGCCACTCCATTCAGTAAGCATCCCTGACCAGACGCGCTGGCAGCACCACGCTGCCGCGCGTTTACGTCCCTCAGGAGCTCATACCTATGTCCAGTACACAAGGCCAGCAGCTGTCGCACCGTTTGGTCGCTATCGCCTCATTGATTGCAGGCTACGCATTTTTATTTCTTTCGATCATGATTTCCGTGGAAGTCATTACTCGAAAATTTTTTGGTTTTTCCTTTCAAGGGGTAGATGAAGTAGGAGGCTATGCACTCGCCATTGGCTGCGCCTTTAGCTTTGGTTATGCCTTGCTATTACGGGGACATACCCGCGTCGACATCCTACTCGTTAACCTTCATCCCGCAGTACGCGCTTTACTGAACGTGGTGGCTGCCCTCAGCATGGCGGCCTTTGCCGTGTTCATGGCATGGCAAGGCTGGGTAGCACTGGACGAAACGCTGGAATTCGATAGCCGAGCCAGCACGCCCCTACAAACCCCACTGTGGATTCCCCAAACTCTGTGGGTAGCGGGCATGGTGGTCTTTGCACTCATTGCCCTACTGATTGGCTGGCGCGGCCTGATCGACCTCCTGCGTGCACGCTTTAGCCGTGTGAACGCATTACTCGACCCTCGCACCACCGACGACGAACTAGACGAAGCACTCGAAAACGCCCAAGAACTTCTGCAAACACAACAAGGAGGCAAGTCCCATCATGGTTGACGTCTACGGTGTCATCGGCGGCTTCGCCCTGTTACTAGTACTGATGGCGATCGGCATTCATGTCGCCATCGCCATTTTCGCTATCGCAGCCATCGGCGCCTTAGTGTATTTAGGCCCTGTCATGTTGTTTTCCTTCGGAAACAACCTGTGGGCAACCTTGAATAACTTCTTACTGACCGCTATCCCGCTGTTCATCCTTATGGGTGAGCTTCTTTTACGTTGCGGGGTTACCGAGCGTATGTATAGTGCGTTGGCCTTGTGGTTAAATCGCCTTCCCGGCGGGCTACTGCACACTAACATCGGTGCCTGCACGGTGTTTTCAGCTATTAGCGGTTCATCCGTAGCTACGGCAGCAACAGTGGGTACCGTTGCCCTTCCTGCTCTGGAAAAGCATCAGTACAGCCAGCGTATGGCCTTGGGCTCGCTAGCCGCTGGTGCCACCCTTGGTATTTTGCTGCCACCTAGCATCAACATGATTATTTACGGTGCCATCACGAACACCTCGATTGGCGCGCTGTTTATTGCAGGGATTCTGCCCGGCTTAGCGTTAGCGGTCGCCTTCATGTTGACGATTTTCATCTATGCCTTGCTGCGCTCAGGCAAACAACATGGAAATGAACGCATTAGCT
>DATGRU010000108.1:0-3950 GCA_035303295.1 Paenalcaligenes sp. | reverse complement strand
AAGTTGAACTGTTCGGTTGCATAGCGCTGGAACTCATCATCGTGCTGAGGCTCGTGCGTGGTGGTTGAGGCACGCTGCTCTGTATGGGTGGGGTGTTGTTCCTCACCCAAGCCAGCAATACGGAAAGCGTTCTTAAAGCTTTCGTGTACAAAAGAGCGGTGCTGTTGCAGGCTTTCATCAAAACTGTGTAAGTCTAAATTCAGCGCGCTAGCCAGAGCCTCGCGTCCCTTATCGTCCGCGGGTAGTAAGTGGGTTTGGGTGTCTTCTTTGTATTGTAGCAGGTGCTCTGTTCGTCTTAAAAAGCGATAGGCTGATTTAAGTTTGGTGGCGACGGTTGGATCGAGCACGCCAGCTTGGCTTTGTGCATCAATGGCTAGCAACAGGTTTTCTTGCTGCAGTGAGGGAAGTCGCCCTCCGCGAATCAATTGATTCAGTTGCACTACAAATTCAATCTCACGGATGCCCCCGTCGCCCAGCTTAATATTCAGCCGGGTATCCGTAGCGTGGCGGGCAAATGCTTTTTGTTGCCAGTCGTCGCGGATACGTTCGCGTAAATCTCGTAATGCGGCTAAAGCATCGAAGTCGAAGTATTTGCGGTACACAAAAGGAGTGCGTAGCTGCTCAAAGGCCTCGTGCAAGTCTTTGCCGTGATGGCCGCTTCCCGATGAAGAGTGCGGTAATAGGTTGGTAAATGATAGCGGTCGGGCCTTTAACCAGGCATAGCGTTCCCATTCCCGGCCTTGTAGCACCAAATAGTTTTCAACTGCAGCGAAGCTCCATGCTAAGGGGCCTGCGTCGCCATCGGGGCGTAAACGTAAGTCACACCTAAACACCTGACCGTGTTCAGTGATGTCGGAGAGAATGCTATGAAGTTGTTGTACTAAACGGTTATAGAACTCGTGGTAGCTAATTTTACGTCGTCCATCGGTTTCGCCTTCATGCTCGTAAAGCGCGATGAAGTCGATGTCCGATGACACGTTAAGCTCGTTCCCACCCCATTTCCCCATGGCAAGAATCAGTAGCGGCTGGGTTGCGCCGGTTACCGGATGAAGGGGTGTGCCGTGACGTTCAGCTAAATAAGTCATGGCTGTGGCGTATGCATGGCCCATGGCAAGATCAGCAAGGTAGCTCATGGCGCTTACTACTTCGTGTAACGGCGCTGCTTCTTGTAGGTCTCGAATGTATAAGGTGAAAAAAACTCGTTCACGCAAAAGGCGCAGTATGCGCTTACAACTGGCGATGTCGTCGTCGGGATAGCGGTTCAGAAGCTCGCGTAACCATTGGTCGATTTGCTCGGTATCTACCGGCCGCTTGGCATAGTGCAGAAGTTGCTCGCCAAACTCGGGCTTGGCCATTAAAGTACGTCGTAAAGCGCCAGACCATTGCTGCGCGGATTTCAATATAATGGCTTCACTCATTTGTTAATTCTAATGGAAATCCTGATTGTGCAGGCGCAACATCAGGACGTTGTTTCTCTTAGTTTTAGTCCGCTTACTCGTCCTTGTTTAGGGTCCGATGTCTAGGTTGTTGCGTGTTGCTCTATACAGTTTGCTTGCACTCTATGTGATCGTGGTGCTGAGCATTTCTGCGTTGCGATTTTGGATAGTGCCACAACTTGATCGGTGGCGCGAGCCGATTCAGCAGCAGCTATCCATGGCGCTGGGCACACCAATAGAGTTTACGCGTATTACGGGCAGTTGGAAGGGCCTGTACCCCAGTGTAGAGTTGTATTCGCTTAGGTGGGGCGAGGCCGCTCAGAATAAAGCTAACTTTATCGTGCCTTATGCAAAATTCACGCTAAGTTGGTCATCGTTGCTCGACGGGCATGTGAATTTCAAAAATATTGAATTATCGGGTGCCGAGCTATTGATTCGGCGTGACGCTGATGCACGCGTTTTCATTAACGAGATTGCTTTAGAGAATGAGGGACTTGGGTCATCAAGCACATCAAATGACAATGTATCGTCTGCGCTTGATTGGTTAATGCAGCAGCCCCGTGTACATATTTTGAATAGCCACATTCAATGGCAAGACGATTTACGTGAACATGCTCCTGTCCATACTCAGGGTTTGAATCTGCGCATGCACGCTAACCCGCAAGGTTATCAATTGCGGCTAGAGCAAGGCGGTCAGTCTTCAGACATCTTAGTGTTGGCCGACTTAGAACGCACGGCAGAGCATAAGCAAGTAGGTTTATCGCAGTTTTCAGGCCGTTTTTATGCTCGTCTACGAGGCGATACCGCCAGCCGCTGGGCTGAAAGTCTGCTGCTTCCCGATGATTGGGGGTTTGCACTACGTCAGTCGCAGGTCTGGTTGGACATTCATGAAGGCACGGTAGAGACCGTGCAGCTCGACACCGATTTAGACGATGTTCAGTTTACAGTGGCCGAGCAAACAGTACAGGCGCAGCAGCTTCATACTTCGTTACGAGGCGCTTGGCAAAGCGTCGATGAGTTCGTTCGGGGTACCGCTATTGATGTTGCAGGTGAAGGGGTAAGCGTTGATGTTGTTGCGCAGAATGTGCGTTTTGAGGGCGGCAGTGTGTGGGAGCAGGCCTTAAGCGTTCACCACGCTAGCGCTCAAGTGCGCTGGGTTAACGAACAGCTACATCTAGATAACCTACATATTAATAGCCCCGACTTTGACCTCAAAACCCGGGGTGTCTGGCAGGCCTCCGATCAAACAAAATGGGGGCAACTGCGCTTAGTAGGGGATATTCAACAATTGCAGTTAAGTGGGCTTCATGCTTACTTTCCGCAGTTGATTGATCAGGACGTTAGAAAGTGGCTAGCTCACAGTCTTGTTGCAGGGCAGTTGTCGCAGGGCAAATTCGTTTTAGTGGGCGATATGGAGGCTTTCCCCTTTAACCGTGAGCCTGAGCGCGGTTATTTTTATGTGGGCGGTGCTATCGACAAGGCGACTGTTGATTACGCCCAAGGGTTTAATCAGCAGCCATCGTGGCCTGCAGTCAGTCAGGCCTCAGGTTATTTGTATATCCAACGTGCTGGATTATTTGCTAATTTTCACCAAGCACAGGTACAGATAAGCCCCGATCATCCGGTACAAGCCCAGCAAATCAATGTGGCTATTCCCGATATGGCCTCGTCAGCCACCCTAAGCATCGATGCAAAAACAGAAGGCATGGCGGCTGATTATTTGCGATTGTTTAACCATTCCCCCTTAGGTGGTTTATTAAATCATCATTTGGATCAGGCTACTGGTGAGGGGCAATGGCAGGTGCCATTGCAGCTACATATACCTTTGTATGACCCTGATCAAACCACGGTTAGTGGTCATATACATATGCACGACTCAAGCCTGCAGCTTTGGCCTGAGTTGCCGCCACTAAGTCAGTTAACGGGATATTTGGGTTTTAGCGAATCCGGTGTTTACAGCGAGGACCTGTCGGGCCGTTGGTTAGGACATCCCATTAGTCTGCGCGATCGCTTAGAAAAGGGTAAGAATGGTTTAACAGTCAATGCCATAATCGATACCAAACAGTTAACAGCTTATGCCGAGCCAGAATGGTTAAACAGTATTTCTGGACAAACCAAAGTGATATTGAATGTTCGCTTTGATGATGCAGGTCAATTGCTATTATCAGCTAATTCAGCCTTAGAGGGGATGCGCATTACGCTACCAGAGCCCTTGGCTAAGCCAGCTGAGCAAAGCTTGCCGTTGGCGTTAAGTTGGGAGCCTGTCGAGCAAGCGAATGATTACCGTTTAAAAGCCAGCTTAGGACATCGTATCAAGGCAGAGTTGCTTTATGCAGGCGAGGAGGGGGACGGCAAGAGCGACGGTTTTTATGCAGGGGCACTTAGCAACCAGAAAACAGTGCATGTACCCGCTACAGGCTTGGAGATCGACTTACAGTATCCGGCACTGAATCTTGATAAGTGGTACGAGCATTTGCAGGCATTCTCCACCTCGAAGGATCAAGCTAGTAGTCT
>DATGRU010000107.1:0-15288 GCA_035303295.1 Paenalcaligenes sp. | reverse complement strand
CTCAATACCAAGTCAACCACTCACCCGACTGTGCTCTAGACCGGTTAACAGACGCTGCGCCGTGTGCTCGATGTGATCACAGGTTAGCTGCATCATTTTTTCTACATCTTGCGCTTCATAAGCCTTCACTATTTCGCGGTGTTCTTGGTTAGCTGCATCGACGTTACCGGTAAGGGAAATTTCCACACGAATATAGGGCTCAACAGCCGTGCGTAAGCTAGCAATAGCACGCAAAAAGTGCCGGCGGCCAGAGGGCATAAGTAAGGTTTCATGAAACTCGGAATTCCACACAAACCACTGCACCCGCTGATCGGCATCAGTAACATCAAGTGCTTCCATGCGGTCCAAAATATCTTTAGCGCGACTGACATCATCGGTTGTACGCCTGCGCGTGGCAATGGATGCCGCTTGCGCCTCAATTAATTTGCGCAGATCGAAAATCTCGCGAATTTCATCAGCCTCTAAGGACACCACAGCGTAGCCACGACGGGGCAACTGCACAACGATACCTTCTGCTTCTAAGCGCGGCAGCGCCTCGCGTAAGGGCGCTCTACTAACACCTAGACTGCGCGCCAGCTCTTCCTGACGCAACATCTGACCTGGCTTATACACACCATTCAAAATGGCCGAGTGCAGGCGTCTATATACCACTTCGGGCAGGGACGCGTGAGTCGCAGCACTGTCTAGAGAAGGGGCATAGTTCATTTTCTTATTCTCCGCATAAACATATTTTATTCTGAAGATTGCCGATTGACGATTTTATACAATATAAATATACTACCACGAAACACTCATAAATAGGAGACAAAAGTGGAGCAAAAAACGACTTCATTCAAGGAGATACCTGTCACCTACTGGGAAGGTGGTCAGGGCTCCCCACTGTTGTTACTACACGGTTCAGGCCCTGGCGCTTCCACGCACGGGAACTGGCGCCTTATTCTCGAACCCTTAAGCCAGCATTTTCATGTCATTGCTGCAGACCTTATTGGCTTTGGCATGAGCGGCCGCAAAACCGCTCAACCTTACTTCGATATGGATTTGTGGCTAGGCCAAGCCGCCCACATGCTGGGGTTATTTCAGCAACCCAACGTCGACGTGTTGGGCCATTCGCTATCGGGCGCATTAGCCTTAAAGCTTGCCGCTACCGATAAGCGCGTCGGTAAAGTCATTACAACCGGCACCATGGGCACAGCCATGGACTGCAACCCTGCCACCGAACGCGTCTGGACTTTTCCAGAAACCACCGAAGACTTACGTGCCGCTGGGCACTCCCTCGTCTACGACCACAAGCTAATTGACGATACCTACATAGAAGGACGCAAAAAGGTGTTGTACGACGGTGCCTACAAAGCGTATTTCTCAAGTATGTTTGCCGGTGATAAACAAGCCTACGTAGAAGCCGCCACCTTAAGCCCCACTGAAGTGAGTGCCATCAACAATCCGGTACTGCTTATTCACGGTCGCGACGACGCTCCCATTCCTCCCGATACCAGTATTGAACTGGCATCGCGGCTAAGCAATGCAGATTTAGTGTTATTAGCCCAATGCAGCCATTCGGTTGCGCTGGAGCACCCGCAGAAACTGATCAGCCTGATCAGAATGTTCACGCAATAACTACACCTTTCCCACAACAAGAGGAGTCAAACATGACAACGGTTGCAGAAAACAGAGTGCAGTACATCAACCCTGAAGGCGCAAGTGAGGCACAAGGCCAGTACGCTCACGCTAGCCGCGCACCCAATATTCCGCTGTATTTTATCGCTGGTCAGCTTGCTGTTGGTAGCAAAGGTGAGATCGTCGGTAAAGATGATTTTGCAGCGCAATTTAAGCAGGTTTTTGACAATCTGGGTGCCGTGCTTAAGGGGTTGAATCTGGATTTCAACGACATCGTACGTTTCAACACCTATGTAAAACGCCCCGAGCACATCAATCTGTTTAAAAAGCTACGCTCAGAAGCCTTCCCTTCCTTATTCGAAACCGAGCTGTTCGCACCGAACACATTGCTGGTTATCGACCGCTTTGTGGAGGAAGAGTTTCTGCTGGAAGTCGAGGCCGTTGCCTACGCCCGTAACGGTTAAATCAATAAGCCGGGGTACACCGGCTAACGTATTCATCTACCAAAAAGGAGTTCCCGATGGCTAACGTTGTAACGGCAATCAGTATGTCTCATGCTCCAGGGGCCACTGGCTGGCCCGACGCCCCCGAGTCTGGCATGCGCAGCCGTATTGAATCTATTCATGCTCAATTGGCTCAGCATCTGGAAGAGACAGCGCCGGATTTGATCATTGCTTTTCTGGATGATCATTTTGAAAACCATTTTCGAAATCTCATGCCTACCTTTGCCATCGGTATCGCCGACCGCCATGCTGGCCCGGCCGATTACATGATCAAAGCACTAGGTATGACAAAGAAGGAAAACATTAGCAGTCATCCTGAAATGGGCGAAATGCTGTTAGGCGAGCTAATCCGCAACGGGTTCGACGTAGCACGCATGGGTGAAGTGGAGTATGGCAATAATTTAATGACGCCATTAAAGCTCATCCGACCGCAATACGACATTCCCGTCCTACCTATCTTTACTAACGTATTTTCACCACCCCTTACCACGATGGCTCGTGCTTATGAGTTCGGCCAAACCATCCGGCGCATTGTGGATAATTACCCCGAAGACATGCGTATCGCCTTTTTGGCAACGGGTGGCCTTTCACACTGGCCCCCCGTCTGGACCAGTGAAAGTCCTGAGGATGATGCCTTTCTACAGCGCATGCTTCGCTACCAAACCGAAGGAAAACAGGTATTGATTGAAGACCCGCATCTTTATGAGGACCTGTGTGAATACGAAGTTCGTATGGCAGCACAAAACCAATATCCACTTAACTCCGATCACCCTCTGGTTAACGTGGAATGGGATCGGGAAATTATGGAAGCGTTTGGACGAGGTGATGTGGATTACCTTAAATCTTTATCCTACGAGGAGATAGAAGAAAAAGGCGGCCACGGCGGCCATGAAATTTTGAACTGGATGGCGGTAATGGGAACCATGCACGGCAAACCGGCCAATATCCTAGGCTATGAACCAGTTATTGAATGGATATGCGGCATGGGTTATTTGCAGTACGACGTGTAATCCAAACTTAATGACACAAAAGCACGATTAAAAATAACGGAGACAACAATGCATACATTATTAAATGGGATCAAAAAGCTAGCGCTTTCAAGCATTGCTGCGGGTTTAATGCTACATGGAACGAGTGCTACTGCTCAGGATGATGATCGTCTAATGGGTCTTATTGAGCCCATTGTGGCTCAAGAGCCGCTCACCATTGGCCTAACGGTGGTGCACTTAAACGACGACTTCTGGCGTGGAATTACCTATGGTGTTCAAGACGAAGCCCAACGCTCAAACGTCAAACTGGAGCGCGTGTTTGTTGCGGGTGCTTATGGCAATGTGCGTGAACAGTTAGCCCACTTATCCACCTTTAAGACCTTAGGGGTGGATGTAGCCGTCATTGGTGCCACCGCTTTTAACGGATTTGACCCCGCATTTCGTGATTTAAGCGAGTCAGGTATTAACGTTATGGCAGTGGGTATTCCAGTAAATAGCCCGACAATTTCGCTGGGGGTCACTCAAGACGACTCCGGCATTGGCCATAATTTAGCGGAAGTACTATGTGAAGCCGATAGCAAAGCACACGTGCTAGCCATGCCCGGCCCAGCAGGTGCCGAATGGGCTCGCTTACGACACGTAGCCTTCAAAGAAACGCTGGCTGAGAAGTGTCCCGACACTAAAGTAACTGATGCCCCAAACAGTGCCGGCCTAACCTTGCAAAATGGTCTAACACAAGCTTCTGACTTATTACTGCGCCAGCCCGATATCAATGCCATCTTCACCCCACAAGTGTCATTAGGCATGGGTGCGGCACAAGCCGTAAGACAAATGAATCGCGACGTCAAAATTCTGACTAGCGCTTTGGTTCCTGAAGTATTGCCGATGATTAAACGCGGCCAAATTTATGCCAGCGTGTCAGAACCCGGCATCTTAATGGGCCGGTTAATTGTGCAATACGCCATTCGCCAAGCAGAAGGCAAAGAGCTACCCAATACCTTAAAAGACGACTCACTGCCCTACCCATACGTGCTTACACCGAACACACCTTTGTTGGCATCCAACGTGGATGACTTCCCTGTTCACAATACTGACCTTCCCCCTGCTGACTGGGATGCTTCGTCAATCATGCGTTAAGCACCTCACTGAAAGAGCCTAACGATTCGGACATCGACGGATGTCCCGCTCATCACCACTAAAGGAGGAAGTGATGATACCGTTACTCGAAGTACGTAACCTCTCACGACGTTTTGGTGCAACGCAGGCGCTACGCAATGCATCGCTAACGGTAAATGCCGGTCAGGTGCACTGTCTATTGGGTGAGAATGGTGCCGGCAAATCCACCATGGGGAAAATTGCCGCTGGGCTAGTCACCGCTGATGAGGGCGAAGTACTACTAGACGGTAAACCAATTACCAACAGTCGTATCGACACCGTCAGAAAGCTGGGCCTAACCTTGGCTTACCAAGAGCTTTCACTGGTCGATGACTTAACTGTTGCCGAGAACCTTGCTTTGGGCCGCGAGCACCAACGTCAACCCTGGTCGCCTTTGCGCCGCGCTGAAGAACGAGAAAAATGTTTGGAACAACTTGCCCTGTTTGGGCTGGATATCTCTCCAGATACACGCGTTGGCTCGCTCTCCGCTGGTCAACGCCAATTACTCGAAGTTGCTAAAGCACTGGTGTCGAACCCGCGCTTTGTGGTGTTGGATGAGCCTACTGCTACGCTGAACGCGGTAGAGAAAGAGCGCTTGTTCACCGTGTTAAAAAAGCTAAAAGCCCAAGGCATGGCTTTTGGATTGGTCACTCACCACGTGGATGACGTGCTAGAAATTGGTGATTGTGTGACCCTGCTAAAGAATGGCGAAGTGGTGGATTCTTTCGATATGACACCTGAAGTAAGCCAAGCCGACCTGTTGGAAAAACTGTGCGGCAAACGCAGTATTGCGCGCGCGGCTCAGCCACAAAGCACTACACCAAGCCAAGATGAGCCTCTTTTACACCTTGACGGTTTACAAGACAACGATGGCAACCCTTATCCCATCGACATTCCCAAGCGCAAAATCGTTGCCTTATACGGTGTCGTAGGCTGTGGTAATGAAGAGGTAGCTCGGTCCTTCGTTGGTTTAGGCCACGCCCCTGAGCTTGCCATCCAGCTACATGACAAAGCCTACAAACCCCGCTCGCCCTACCATGCCTTAAAACAGGGCATCGCCTATCTGGCGCCTCGCCGGGCGCAAGGCATCTTGCCCGATCGCTCAGTGAAGGAAAACATGAACTTGTCTTACCTTAGCGCTATCACCCGCTGGGGCTGGGTTAACGCAGATAAAGAGAAAGCCGTCACTACCGACAAAATTGCTCAACTAAGTGTGAAGTGTGCATCGCCCGACATCGAGATCACCTCGTTAAGCGGTGGCAACCAACAAAAAGTGTTAATTGGCCGAGCCTTATCGCAGGCGCAGGAACTGATTGTGTTGGAAGAACCTTCTGCCGGTATTGATATTGGTGCGAAGTTGGCCATTCACGACATTTTGCGCCAAACCGTTAACGATACAGAACTAAGCGTTCTGCTGGTCAGCAGCGATATCACTGAAATTCTTGCCCTTGCCGACGTGGTGTACACCATGTTCCACGGGCAAATCATTAACCGTTACGACCAACCCACCACTGAAGATCAGGCCGATATTATTTCCGATATTCTGGGCGATCGTTCAGGCCAAAAGCTTGAAGCCGAACAAGGAGCACTGGCATGACCATCATGACAAGCAAACTACCCCACCCCAATAACCCCCGATCAAACAATGCCAAAAAAATGGATCTCTCTACAATAGGCCGCCACCTGATATTACCTATCTTCATTGTGATTTTAGGTTTAGGGGCAGCGATTATTGAACCGCGCTTTATTTCCGCCGCGAATCTAGGCAACTTAGCGATTCAACTGATGCCCCTGTTAATTATTGCCGTGGGCCAAGCCTTTGCCATTATTAATGGTGGTTTGGATTTATCCATGGGTGCCGTACTGTCGCTAGCAGGTGTGGTCGGTGCGTTGATCATGCAAGATGCTGGTGTAGCGGCGGGCGTTAGTGCCATGCTGGTTACAGGCGTACTGGTCGGCGCGCTAAACGGCTTTATTATTGCCTACCTACAAACAAGCCCACTGGTGGTAACACTGGGAATGCTTTCCGTTGCGCAAGCCATTGCTCTCATGCTGGTAAAAGGCACGCCCATCTACAACATTACTCCCGCTTTTATCGACTTTGTCGGTTACACGCGGTTCTTAAACCTACCCATTGTCGTTTGGATTGGGTTGGCTACAACGCTAATGGGTGCGCTGATATTGCGTAAAACCATCTTTGGTCGCTACGTGTATGCCATCGGCTCCAATGCGTCAGCAGCCCATAAATCAGGCATTAATGTACGGTGGTTCACCATGTTGGTGTATGCCTTTAGTGGTTTATGCGCCGGTATCGGAGCCATTGTTGTCACCGCGTGGACCAGCTCAGCGCAGCCTATCGCCGCCCCCGAAATCACACTGCAAGCACTGGCTGCTGTGGTGTTGGGTGGTGTGGCCTTAACAGGTGGTCGCGGCGGCATGTTTGAAGTGATCTGTGGGGTAACGGTTCTGGGCATGCTGTCGAACGTGATGAACATGATCGGTGTGTCGTCGTACTTCCAGATGCTGGCCATCGGTGTGGTCATTATTGTCGCTGTCATTCTGGACCGCTTCCGCCGTCAGGAAAGCGCTAAATAACCTTTTGTCTTCATTTTCCTACTTTCTGCCGCGGTCAGTACCGCGGCGGGGGGTGACTGACACCCTTTTTTCTTAGCTAACCCCGCTGTCTAGGCCTCACCCATCAGGCTGCTTACAGCACGTAAACCTAATTGGATGCACTATGAAACTTCTAACTTACCGTACTAAAACAGGCGAATTGCGTGTCGGCGAACTGATCGGTGACAACACCGTTCAACCTCTTTCTTACGCCAGCGGTCATGCCATCACCGATCTGGTTGAGCTGATTCGCAGCGCCACACCGCTAAACTCCCTCATTAAGGATGAAGCCGCGGTAACACTGGATTCAGTCACCTTATTAGCCCCTATCCCCAAGCCCGCGCGCAACTTGTTTTGCGTCGGTAAGAACTACGTTAACCATGCCCAAGAATTCACTAAAAGTGGTTTTGATGCAGGGCAAACGGCTAAAGACGCCATTCCTACCGACCCCATCGTGTTTTCTAAAACGCCAGAGACCGTTATTGCCCACAACGACACCATCTGGGACGCCGAGGGCGTCAGTGATGCCTTGGATTACGAAGCCGAACTTGCGGTAATTATTGGTAAGGGTGGCCGAGGCATTAGTAAAGACGATGCCATGAATCACGTGTGGGGCTACACCATTTTGAATGACATGACTGCACGCGACTGGCAAAAAACCCATAAACAGTGGCACATGGCGAAGTCCTTCGACACCTTCGGTCCACTAGGTCCGGTTGCCGTGACCGCCGACGCAGTAGATGCCAACGACCTCAGCGTGAAATGCTGGGTAAACGGCGAATTACGTCAGGATGCCAACACCAGCGATTTGATTTTTGATATTCCAACGCTCATTGAAACCATCTCCGCCGGTATCACCTTGATGCCCGGCGACATTATCGCAACCGGCACGCCTGAAGGTGTGGGCATTGGTTTTAACCCACCTCGTTTCTTAAAACGCGGTGATGTAGTGGCCATCGAAATTTCCGGTATTGGACGTCTGGAAAACAAAATCGGTAGCTAGTAGACCAACGGCTAGCGAATCGCCTACGCAATGCCCCGCATCCCCCTGCGGGGCATTTTTATGTGCGTCTGGCACGAACCATCGTGAGTAGGGCTTTATTCCGTAATCTCAATAATCTGTTCCCGCAACCAGCGATGCACTGCATTGCTATGCGTGCGATCGTGCCACATCAACACCACGTTAATGGGATCAAGCTCGATGGGAATTTCAAATAGGCGAATGGGGGCAAAGTCGCCAAAGCGCTCAGCGATGCGTTCGGGCAGAGTAGCAATCAAGTTGGTTTGCGACACCAAAAAAGGGACCCCCATGAAGGTGGGTTTGGATAGGGTGACGCGCCGCTGCAAACCTGCGCCCTCAATCGCCCCGTCGATGATCTCGTTATACATCGTCGCCCCTTCGCCCGGCTCTAAGGCCACGTGGTCGAACTGACAGAAGCGTTCAAGCGTTAAGGGACCATCGAAAATCGGATGATCAGCGCGCGCCATGCCCACTAAGCGGTCATTGAACAATCGGCGAGTACGTACGTTCTCGGGAGGAGCCGGAAAATAAGTTAGCGCCATATCCGCTTCACCCGTGCTCATGATTTCGCTTAAGCGTCGTGGGTTGGGCCCTAACACACGCAACGATAAACCGGGCGCCCGCTCCTGAAGTACCTGTACCAGCTTGGGCATCACCACAAAATCAATGTAATCAATGACGATCATCGAGATGGTGATTTCAATATGTAGGGGGTCGAAACCTTTATGCTCGTGAATCAAGTTATCGATTTCCCCTAGAAGCGCTTCCACACGCAATGCAAGCTCTTTTGCGCGCGGCGTGGCCACCAAGCCTTTTTGCGTTCTAACCAGCAACGGATCATCAAAAATTGTACGCAGTTTTCCTAAGGCGCCGCTCATGGAAGATTGGCTGATACCCATACGTAGCGCGGCTCTGGTGACATGACACTCTTTAATTAGGGCATCAAATAACACCAGTAGATTAAGGTCTACATCGCGCAATTGCATGGCGTACTCCCGACTAGAAAAAGAAGTGAATTAAGCCTGAAAAAGGGGCTATCGCTCTGATCGATAGTGACTATCGCTGTACGAAATTGCGAGTGCTAAGCGCTTTACGATTAAATAAGTTGTACTCAAAGCGCAAGCGATTCGTCGGCGGCATTTTACGCAAGCTGTGTACAAGCAACGACGAAACGGTGGCTGAAGCCCTTGCGCGCAAATCACACTACAACGACATTAAGGAGTCAGCCAATGAGTATTCCACGTATTCGAGTTACCCGCGAAGAAATGCGCAAGCGCGTTGCTTTGTTCAGCGAACTTAAAGGTTTTGACGGTGGTATGCCCGATAGCGATCACCCCGACCACAAACGCACATTGTATAACGCAATTGGTTTCCAGCCGCCTAAAGATAGCGCCGGTGCGGTGACCTCTCCCGTTGGTGACGATGCAGCAAAAAATGCAGCCATCAAAATCAGCGAAGGCTTTAACTTGGGTTTTGTAGAAACACGCCCCGGCAAAGGCCCAATGATGCACAACCACGATACCAACGAAACCTTCATGCCAATCACTGGCCGCTGGCGCTGTTCGTGGGAAGTGGACGACCAAGTCGAGTCCTTCGAATTGGGCCCTTGCGATGTAATCTCGTTCCCTGCAGGCGTTAACCGTCGCTTTGAAAACATCACTCACGACGAACCCGACTCTTCCCACCTGCTGCTGGTTGTAGTTAGCGGTGACAGCCCCAAAGCGGAATTCTCCGACGGTGCTATGGCTCAACTAAAAGAGGAAGGCTATATCGATGCAAACTAATGTGCAAAACCCTTTGCATGAAGAGCTCGCACAATTAGAGACGCACCACCAGTGGGCTACTGCTACCTGTGGTGGCCACGACTGGCAGTATTTGGATACGGGTGGCGATGGCCTGCCCGTATTGCTGCTGCCCGGTTCGGTAGGTGATAGTGCCGTTTTTGTGAAAACCTTAAACAGCGTTGGCGCGCAGCGTCGCCTAATCGCCATCACCTACCCCGCCGTTGCTGATGCCCATGAGCTGGCTCATGGCTTAGAGCAACTGATGCAGCAGCTGCAACTCGACAAAGCTGTTGTGGTGGGCTCTTCATTCGCCGCCTACTGGATTCAATTCTTTGCCCTGCACTATCCACAACGTGTTGCCAAACTGGTGATCGGTAATGGTTTTACAGAAGGTAAAGACTTAGCGGATAATCCTTTATTTGACCGCGAAACCATTGAGCAAACCCCTGCCGCTACCCTACACAGCGAGTGGGTCGAGCGTCTGAAACCGCTTGCTCATCAGCCCTTGCAAGGCTTTTTATTGAAGCTACTTAGCGAACGCCAAAGTCCCGAAACCTTAAAAGCTCGCCTTATGGGTGTAGTGATGGCTCAAGCGTGTCCAGCCCTAAGCATTGACGACAGCGATGTGGTCATTATCGACTGCCCTGACGACCCGCTTATCCCACCTGCTGCACAGCAAAAGATGCGTGCGCGTTATCCCGGCGCTACCCACATTAGCTTCGAGAATGGCGGTCATTATCCGCATTTACTCAGCTCTAAGCAGTACGAACAGTTCATACTCGACTGCGTTAAAAAATAAGGACTCCACCACGGAGTGAGACAATCATGAAAAAACTTAAACTTGTTGCTGCCACATTATTAGTTGGCCTCTCTTTCACCGCTCAAGCTAAAAACTTTAGCCTACGCATGGGCGGTGGTCATACCACCGGCGTTACCTACGTTCAGGTATACGACACCTTTTTCGCCGACGAAGTCAGCAAACGTGTGGCCGAACGCACCGATCATAAAGTGCGTTTTATTAAAGCATGGGGCGGCAGCGTCGCCCGCGTAGACGGAACCATTGAAGCCGTACAAAGTGGTACCTTGGATATTGGTTTGGTACCCATTGGGTTCGAGCAATCGCGTGCAGGTCTATTGAACTACAGCGCCTACCTGCCCTTTACCTCTTCCGACCCCGTTCTACAGCAAAAAGTATCGAACCGGATGTTAAAAGAAGTACCGGCCTTACAAGAAAGTATGGCTCAGTACAAAAACCACGTGCTTAGCGCCACAGTGTCAGAGGCGTACGGTATTGCCTCCACTTTCGACTGGAACGATATCGAATCGCTACAAGGCAAACGCATTGCTATGGCCGCAACCAATGCTCCATTACTCATTCCTGTAGGCGGTGTGCCCGTCACACTGGGCATTGGTGATCACTACCAAGCATTACAAACCGGTTTAGCAGATGGCAGTTTGTTCTACATCTCAGCGATGGAAACCTTCAAACTGTCTGAGCCCGCTAAATACTTCAATACCACCGGTTTGGGCTCGTTAAGCACGTTGGTTGCCTTCATGAATACTGATACGCGTGCCAAACTTCCCGAGGAAGTCGTAGAGATTATCGACGAAGTCGCTCTTGAAGCGTCCATGGTTATTGCCGAGCGTAATAAACAGCGTGACACCGAGTTCCGCGAGCAAATTACGCAACAAGGTATTAAGGTTAACGATCTGCCCCTCGAAGAGCAGCAGAAATGGGCTGAGAAGCTGAAGCATGTACCCATTAATGCCGCCAAAGAACTGAATGAAAAAGGCTACCCGGCCACTGAAGTCCTAAAAACTTACATTCAGTTCTTAGAAGAAGAGGGCTACACCTTCCCGATCGATTACGCTTCAATGCTGTAAGCCTTTTATTCCCTCCTTACTATCTCAATCAGAGAGAACAAGATGAAAACCTGGGTAGACAAACTCCTACTCGGTCTGCATGTTACGGGGGCAATCGTCAGCGCGGCCTTGGCCGTGCTGATTGTCTACGACGTCATTGGCAGACTAGCGTTTAATCGTCCTTTTTCTGGCACCGCTGAAATTGCAGCTGTTGCACTGGTGTTTCTCACCTATCTGCAAACACCGCATGCAATTCATAAGCAAAAGCTGTTGCGGGTTACAGCCCTTGTAGATCGCTTGCCTGAAATGGGACGCCGCCTCTGTACCGCTTTTGCATACTGTCTTGGTGCAACTTTCTTTATAGCCATTGCGGTTACTTCTTGGGAGCCGTTGCAAGTGGCCTTGGCTACCTCGGAGTTTTTTGGCAGCGACGCATTCAGAGTACCCGCTTGGCCCCTGCGCATCTTCACCTTAGTGATATGGATTGTGACCGCAATGGTGTGTTTAGGACTTGCCATCCATGCCTTACGCACGTCTAGCTCACTCTGTGATCCCTCTGACGAATACGACCAGCATTAGGAGCCGACCATGGATTTTGAAATTTGGGCGGGCCTAATCGCCTTATTTATACTCGTCTTACTCGGTGTACCAGTCGTATTTGCCTTCGCTATCTCTGCTGGCATCGGCCTATACATTGTTTTTGGCGCGCTCGACCCAGTTCTAAACTTAATACAACAAACGGCGATATCAGGTATTCGTGACTATAACTTTGTGGTCATTCCCTTATTCACCATTATGGGTATGTTAATTGCCCATAGTGGAGCTGCTGCGGACCTATTTAATGTCGTTAACCGCGCCTTAAAAGGCGTGCCGGGGCGCTTGGCAGTCGCCACAGTCGGTGGGAATGCCGTTTTTGCTGCAGTAACAGGCGTAGGTGTAGCCGCCGCCGCGGCTTTTAGTCATGTCGCCTATCCCATTATGCGCAAGCACAACTACAGCCGCAGTTACGCTATGGGCTGTATCGCGGGTAGTTCGGTATTAGGCCTGCTACTGCCTCCCTCGGTATTCATGATTGTTTGGGCGATTCTAACCGAACAATCCGTAGGCCGGCTTTTCGCTGCTGGCGTCATTCCCGGCATAGTTTTGGCCCTACTGTATGCCGTTTACTGCATTGTTTACGCCAAGTTTTCACCCACTTCTGCGCCCGAATCAGCCGATCATGTCGAGCTGACCAAGCTATCTAAAGGCGAAATAAAGAGCGCCATTGGTGTGGGTATTCTCATTATCGTCACCCTTGGCGGTATTTGGCTGGGCTATTTCACCCCCACAGAAGGCAGTGCCGTAGGTCTAGTCGGTGCTTTGTTGCTGGCTTTGGCTAAGGGAATGCGGTTACCAAGCGTATACCACGCTTTTATTGAAGCGGGCCGCACCGTTACCCCCATCATGCTGCTGTTGATGAGTGCCGTCATTTACAGCAAGCTTATCGCCCTCAACGGAGTGCCTCAACAAGTGCAGGAATACCTTGAAAGCTTAGGCTTAGGCATGGCTGGCACCTTATTGTTTATGGCTGTCGTCTGGTTCGTGCTGGGTGCCGTTGTCGATAGTATTTCCATCATGCTGCTAACTGTGCCAATCTTCTGGCCAATTGCTTTAGCGCTAGGTATAGATCCCATCATGTTTGCTTTAATCGGTATTTTAGTGATTGAAGCCGGTGTGTTAACCCCGCCCTTTGGCATAGGGGTGCTAGTAGTTAAGGCAGCCGTACCCGACAAGAACATTAAAGTGAGTGAAATCTTCATTGGTGCCGCACCGTACTGGATTCTGATTTTATTCGTCGCCTGGTTGGTTTACGCTTTCCCTACAATCGCCACGTGGCTACCTACCGTCTTGCTAGGTTAAAACCCACCATGCATCAATCTTAATTCTGCTCCAACCGCCTGTGGATAAGTCAATCACTTTGGTTGCCCACAGGCAATGCGGCAACGCCTAACCCCGCACACTTCCCTTTTCCTCCGTGGTCCATGCTTGAACTGCTTTGCATTCAGGCTAGGGAAGCTGTGCGCCCAATGTTGGCTAACGCCAATTTTTAAGCCTGAATCACTCTGGTGATTCTTCACATTCAATTAAAAGCAATTTAGCAATAACGTGAGGAGATCATGAATAAAACGCTTACTGCCCTACTCGTTTCTAGCGCCCTGCTTAGCGCTCCCGGCTTAGCCTCAGCCTCAAGCGTCAAGCTCTACGGTCTAGTCGATTTAAACGTAGGCAGCTACAAAGAAAGTGGCGGCCAACGTGAAAACGATGTGGCATCGGGACGCATGCGCACCAGTTACTGGGGCCTTAGCGGTGAAGACAAAATCAGCGACAACTTAACCAGCTTCTTCACCTTAGAAGCCTTCTTCCGCGCCGACGACGGAAGCTCGGGGCGTTTTGATGGCGATGTCATGTATGCTCGAAACGCCGTGGTCGGTTTAAAAGGCGACAAGTGGGGCATGCTGCGCGTGGGTCGGATGGCCGCGTCCATGTACATCAACACCGTGGCCTTTAACCCGCTTGCGGATTCCTTCGGCTTCTCTCCCGCCGTACGCAACCACTATCAGGGCGGTATAGGGCGTATTTCCGGTGATACCGGTTGGAGCAATTCGATTAACTACACCACCCCCAGCGTTGGTGGCTTTAGCTTAACCCTGCATCACCAATTCAAAACCGGTGACCAACGCGCCAACCAAAGTGCCATGCTGAGCTACAAAGGCGAACGCTTTGCTATCGGCGTCGTGGGCCAAAAAGTACGGTCTGTGTTTAATCAAGGCAGTGAAGAATCATGGCAGGTGGGTACTAGCTACGACCTCGACTGGATGAAGCTCTTCGCCCAGTACACTGAATCACGGGAAAAACACTCCACCACGCTTAACAACAACACCAAAGATCGTATTTACCAAGCAGGTGTAAGCGTACCCGTGGGTAAAGATCTGGTAATGTTCTCGTACAGCCAAGCCCGCACTACCGGCGCCTACACCCAACGTCGTGAATTCTTAAGCTTAGGCTACAGCCATCGCTTGTCTGCGCGCACTGATTTGTACTCCACCGTGATGGCTGACAAGAAAACCAGTCATAGCATTGCCCCAACGGTAGCAGTGGGCATACGGCATGCATTTTAAGGACTAAGCACTCAGCATCTTCGCCACCATCTAAAAAACGGTGGCGAACTTTCTTCTCTTCCAAGTGAAGAACCCAACCACACGCACTGCAAACACACTCTAACTTATTGCCCAGTCCAGCTATCAGTAGCCTATCTTTCGCTACAGCTCACGCACAAACCAGTCCGAATTCCTCTTGCTAGCACTTCATGCTACAGCCCTAACGCGTATAATCAATGTATACAATCATTTTTGCTATTGTTGATTGATTCAGCTAACTAACTTACCCATTGGGCCGTAATACTGCCGGAGCCATCTTTGTTTGGGCAACACCATGACTAAAAAACAGGCATTAAGCGCTACAGATATTTACGATCGTATTCTTTTGGCCATCACTGAACGACGCTTACTTCCCGGCGCCCGTCTGGTAGAAGAACGACTGGTCGAAGTAACCGGTGCCAGCCGCACCCGCGTGCGTCAAGTACTGGCTCGCTTAGCTCATGAACAACTGGTCACTCTGGTGCCCAATAAAGGGGCGTGTATCGCCAGCCCCACCGTTGAAGAAGCACAAGAGGTTTTTTATACGCGCCGCCTACTTGAACCCGGTAT
>DATGRU010000106.1:0-5887 GCA_035303295.1 Paenalcaligenes sp. | reverse complement strand
AAAAGAGGTACTTTGCAATGCTTGCTGCCATTCGTCCAGTTTTTCTTGATCGTAAGGATCACCAGGGCTATAGCGCACGTAACGATCAATTAGGGACTCAGGCACCCGATCTAAGCCAGTGGTGTACAAACGCCCCATGCGCACTCGAGGACCACTGCGCACACTTAGCTCTAAATCGGCCTTAGCCTCGTCTGCATGCACAACGGCGCGCGTACGCTCGTAGCGCGCAAAGAAAAAATCTTTACTTTTTACGTTGTTCAGTAGATCTTGCTTAGCATTTCCCCAATCGTCGTTTAGGAAAATATCGCCTTTTTGTAGCGGCCAATCGGCACGCAAGCCTTCTAAGCGAGTTTTGAATTCAGGATTGGTAATTTGGCCGCTGAAGTGAAGGTTGACGTCGTTAACTGTCGTGCGCTCACCGGGCTGGATAATAATGTCCCAACTTTCTTGGTCGCCGATCTCGCCGACCTCAAGCGTAACCACCGAATCGTAATACCCTTGGGTCTGCAAAGCAGAAACCGTGGCATCGTGAGCACGACGGCGCAGGCGGGACACCTCGCTAAGGTCTTGATCCTCAGCGAGGCGCGTAATCGCTTCAACTGCACGATGAATCGATTGCAGAGAACTAGGCCCTACGCCGCCCGGGTCAATAATGACCTCGGGGACTGTTGCGGCAGTCAGGCTGTGACTGAACAATAGGCTAAATGCCAGCCAAGCTCTACGGGCGAACATAGTATGAATGGGGCCTAGGTGTCTCTACGTTAGTTTATAGGGGGCGCGGTACAACCTTCGGACGTTGCGCCGACGTATCTACTGGCAGTATCGCAACATTCGCAGCTACTCGGCTAGCGATCTCGTGATAAATTTTCGCTTCTTTACTATCAGGGGCAGCAATAACAGTTGGTACGCCCGAATCAGTTTGGCTACGAATATTCATCGCGAGCGGTAAAGCACCTAGCCATGGCACATTGTATTGCTCTGCCATGTCACGACCACCGTGCTGCCCGAAAATAGCTTCTTCGTGTCCACAGTTACTACACACATGTACCGACATATTCTCTACGATACCAAGCACAGGGACATCGACTTTTTGAAACATATTTAAACCCTTGCGTGCATCAGCCAACGCAAGGTCTTGTGGTGTAGTGACCACTACCGCTGCCGTAACAGGCACTTTTTGCGACAACGTCAGCGCAATATCGCCGGTGCCCGGAGGCATATCGATAATTAAATAATCGAGATCATCCCATGCAGTTTGTGAAATAAGTTGCGTCAATGCCTGCGTAACCATCGGACCGCGCCAAATAAGGGGTGCGTCTTCATCCAGTAAAAAACCGATGGAGTTCGCTTGCAAACCATGTCCAATTAAAGGCTGCATGGTTTTGTTGTCCGTAGTTTTAGGCTTGCCGTGAATGCCCAGCATAATGGGCACACTGGGGCCGTAAATATCGGCGTCTAATAAGCCTACGCGCGCACCCTGCATGTGTAACGCCAGCGCCAAGTTAACCGAAGTGGTACTTTTACCCACCCCGCCTTTACCCGATGCCACCGCAATAATGTTGCGCACGTTCGGCATAGGACGTAGGCCCGGCTGCACTGCATGCGTAATCACTTTTAGTCCAAGCTTTAAATCGACCAATGTGCCCCCAACTGAAGTTACAGCTGTCTGCACACGCTCGCGTAGTAACCCTTGATCATCCAAAGTAGGATAAGCTAGGGTTAAGTTCACACTCACATTTTGCCCTTCAGTCGTAACACTACAACGTTCTGGACTGACATCCAGCTTTTTACGAGTAAACGGATCCGTGATGTCACGTAGTGCATTTAGCACCATTTCAGAATTTACGCTCATTAATAGGCCCTGCTTAAAATTGAAACTACAATGTCCCTGAAGAATAAGAATAGCGAATCAAGGGATTTTTTTTCATCTAGAACTGTCATACTGGATACTATGAATACATTTAACCAGATTATCCGAGCCGCGCTGTTCGCGCTACTAACCATCATCGGCATGATTATGGCCGTCATCTTTATGGCGTCTACTGCCCTTGCCATTGCTATTCTTTACGTGGTTGCCCGCATTAGCGGCCGTCCCTTTGGCATAAAATCATACTGGGAACAGCGTCGTCGCCCTAATCCGGCTCAAGCATTTCAACAACGAAATTTTGCTAGCCGACCTGCAGCACGCACTAAGCATCAAAATGTCAGCGACATTGAAATGCGAGAAATCAACTAACCCATTTTTTACCACAGCATCCGCCTTCCTCGTTCGCACACCGTCCTTTTCTTAAGGGAATAGAGCGAGGTTAGTGCTGTGAGCCTACCACGGCCACTACAATTACTTACCAATTTTTCCTGAAGCGTTAAAATCTTCAGGCTTTCATTCCCCTTTTGCTGCGGTTTTAGCAATAATAGGCCCTGTTAATCACCCTCCTTAATAAGAAGCATATGTCGCGCACGATTTTCGTCACTACTGCCCTACCTTACGCCAACGGCTCTTTTCATATCGGCCATATCATGGAATACATTCAGGCGGATATTTGGGTAAGAACAATGCGAATGTCGGGCCACACCGTGCATTTTGTTGGGGCGGATGATGCCCATGGTGCCCCCATTATGCTGAAAGCTGAAGCCGAAGGCATTAGCCCTGACGAATTGGTGGATCGCATTTCGGCAGAACGCCCTAAATACCTGAATGGTTTTCACATTCAGTTCGACCACTGGCATCGCACGAATTCGCCGGAAAACATTGAGCTATCACAATCGATTTACCGCTCGTTGCGCGACGCCGGTTTTATTGAAAGCCGCACTATCGAGCAGTTCTACGATCCAGTGAAAGGCATGTTCCTGCCCGACCGCTACATCAAAGGCGAGTGCCCTTCCTGTCACGCTAAAGACCAATACGGCGACTCATGCGAAGCATGTAGTGCCGTGTATGCGCCCACCGACCTAATTGAGCCATACTCCACCTTAAGTCAGGCTCGTCCAGTCTTAAAAAGCTCGGAACACTTTTTCTTTAAATTGTCCGATCCGCGCTGCGTCGAATTCTTACAAGAATGGACCACCGGCAACGACCGCATGGGTCGGCCTCGTTTGCAATCCGAAGTAGTGGGTAAAACCCAAGAGTGGTTAGGCGCCGAAGCTGGCTCAGAAGCATCGTTAAACGACTGGGATATTTCTCGCGATGCACCGTACTTTGGTATTCCTATTCCCGATGCGCCCGGCAAATTCTTCTATGTGTGGCTAGACGCCCCCGTCGGCTATTTAGCATCGCTAAAGGCCTACTGCAAAAAAGAAAATCTCGACTTCGACGCGCTTATTGACCCGGCTGGCGACACCGAGCAAGTACACTTTATTGGTAAAGACATTGTGTACTTCCACGCCTTGTTCTGGCCCGCCATGTTGAAATTCTCGGGGCGTAAAACCCCCGACTCGCTGGCTGTACACGGCTTTATCACGCTTAGTGGCGAAAAAATGTCTAAAAGCCGCGGCACGGGTATTTCACCGCTGCGCTACCTTGACCTCGACATGGATGCGGAATGGATGCGCTACTACATCGCCGCCAAATTGAACGCCCACGTTGAAGACGTCGACTTTAACCCCGACGACTTTATTGCCCGGGTAAACAGCGACTTAGTCGGTAAGTACGTCAACATCGCCAGTCGCGCCGCCAACTTCATCAGCAAGTATTTTGATGGTGCTCTTGCTTACAGCGGTGACACCAGCGCCATGCGTGACGAACTGCAGCGCGTTGCAAACGAAGTTAGCTTAAACCTAGAACTACGCGAGTACGGTCGCGCAATCCGCCAAATTATGGCCTTAGCCGATACCATCAACCAACAATTTGATCAGGCTAAACCGTGGTTACTGGCTAAAGATTGGGCCAATGCTGATCAAGCCCGAAAAGACGAACTGCAAGATATTTGCTCTCGCGCCTTGGCTGGTTTTAAAGCACTGTCGGTAATGTTGGGCCCTATTACCCCAACACTCTCGCAACGCGTCGCGACCGAGCTATTTGGTCTAGATCGTGCATTCAACTGGTCGGATGCAGCTGAACTACCGACGCATATCGCTGCCTTCAAACACCTATTACAGCGCGTAGACCCTAAGCAAATGGACGCCTTGTTCGAGCCACCAGCCGAACCCGCCGCCCCTGTTACCACACCCGGTGGTGAAGCCATTGCCGACACCATCGACATCAAAGATTTTGCGAAGCTTGACCTGCGCGTGGCTAAAATCGTCAATTGCGAACACGTTGAAGGCTCCGACAAACTGCTACGCCTTGAATTAGATGTAGGTGAAGGTCGCCTGCGCAATGTGTTTTCAGGCATTAAATCGGCCTACCAGCCTGAAGAACTCGTTGGCAAGTTAACCGTCGTTGTGGCTAATTTAGCCCCTCGCAAAATGCGCTTTGGTGTATCAGAAGGCATGGTGTTATCGGCCAGCCATGCCGACCCCAAAGAGGATGCTGGTTTATACGTGCTGCAGCCATGGCCCGGCGCTACACCCGGTATGCGTATTGGCTAAAAAGCCACTGCCTAAGCACCTAAAGGCTGGTCTTTGAGACCGGCCTTTTTTACATCTTGGCTATAATTGCCATCATGAAAAAAATTTCTCAAGCCGAACTTGAGCGCCATACGGTAGGCAAACGAAGCACCATAGTTAGCGTATTTGTAAATATCCTGCTTACGGTGCTACAGCTCGTTATTGGTATCTTCGCCAAATCACAAGCCTTGGTAGCCGATGCGCTGCACTCACTCACTGATTTGGTATCAGATGGCATCGTATTAATTGCCAATAAGCACAGCCAAAAAGCCCCCGATGCAGACCATCCCTATGGGCACTACCGCTTTGAAACGGCTGCTACCCTTGCCATCGGCTTATTACTGCTAAGCGTCGCCGTTGGCATGCTGTGGAACAGTATCAGCAACCTACAGACCCCCAGTGCTATTCCTACAGTGCACCCTGCTGCACTCGTGATCGCCCTTATCGCCCTATGCAGTAAAGAATTGCTATTTCGTTATCTGTTGCGCATGGCTAAACGGGTGCGCTCCACCATGTTGGCTGCCAACGCGTGGCACGCGCGCTCGGATGCTGCCTCGTCGTTGGTGGTGGCGGTGGGTATTATTGCCAACTTAATGGGCCTACCCTTAGCAGATCCTCTCGCCGCCATGATTGTGGCACTGATGATTTTTAGAACGGGCTTGAAGTTCACCCTTGATGCCTTTCACGACCTAACGGATCGTGCTGTGGACGATCAAACTGAAGCGAAAATACGCGACTTGATGTTATCCACTCCCGGTGTAGCTGGCTTACACGACCTTAAAACCCGCAAATTGGGCGACATGATTTGGGTAGAGGTTGATCTTGAGATGGACGGCACCCTAACCATTGAACAAGGACACGAAATTGGTGTACAAGCGCGTCAAAAGGTGCTTGATGCATTGCCGGTACTGGATGTCATGATTCACTTTGATCCGGTGGATGTAAAGGATACAGCCACCTTGGCACAGAATTGATGTTCCACTAGGTGGACACTGGTTGTCGGCTCTGTTGGATAAAAGCGCGAACATAATCCACCTCTGCATCCGCCTCACGCGCCCCAAGAAAGATATGTTTAGCAATGCCATGCTCGCCCAAGCGCACCGGCATTATGTCCATCGTGGCAGCGTATTCCTCTACCAACCAACGCGGCAAGGCGGCTACACCGCGACCGCTGGCCACCATCTGTAGCATGATGTCGGTCGTTTCTATCGTTTTATGACGTCTGGGACTGATGCCTGCCGGTAATAAGAACTGGTTATAAATATCCAGCCGCTCCACATCCACGGGGTAACTAATCAAGACTTCGCGGGTTAAATCTTCAGGTCGTACATAATCAACCGCA
>DATGRU010000105.1:0-2984 GCA_035303295.1 Paenalcaligenes sp. | reverse complement strand
CCACCATTTCTGGCAGGATTTGTGCCAATGCAGCAATCGCAAACTGCGACGCTTTACGGCTTGCAACGGTTTTGGCTTCAGTATTGGTCTGTGCAATAAACTGACGTACTTGCGCCTCGAAATCGTCGGGCAATTTACCGCGCATACGACGTACAAACTCGGCGGCCAATTCGGGCTCGGCCTGCTGATACGCGTCGAATACCTGCTGCCAGCTGGCTTGCTGCTGCGCACCGCTTTCGCGACCATCCCAGTATTCGTAAACGTCTGCTGGAATCTCAAAGGCGTCGTGCGTCCAGCCCAATGCTGCACGGGTTGCTTGAATTTCCTCGGCACCCAATGGTGCACCGTGCGACTTCTCAGAACCAGCCAGTTTAGGCGAGCCTTTACCGATAACGGTTTTACAACAAATGAGCGTGGGACCAGAGCCTTCACGAGCATATTGTTTCGCTTGCTGAACGGCGGCATCTAAGGCCTCGACATTGTGGCCATCCACATTGGGGATGACATTCCAGCCATAGCTACGGAAACGCTCGGGGGTATTATCACCAAACCAAGACTCAACCTTACCGTCGATGGAAATACCGTTGTCGTCATAAAAAACGATCAACTTAGACAGTTTCAGGGTGCCCGCCAGTGAACACGCTTCGTGGGAGATACCTTCCATCAGGCAGCCATCACCCGCGAACACATACGTGTGATGATCAACAATGGTGTGACCGGGGCGATTAAATTCTTGCGCCAACATGGCTTCAGAAAGCGCCATACCGACAGCGTTGGCCAAACCTTGACCCAAGGGCCCAGTAGTGGTCTCGATGCCCGCGGTATAGCCCACTTCAGGGTGACCCGGCGTGCGGGAATGAAGTTGACGGAAGTTTTTAAGCTCTTCCATCGGCAAATCGTAGCCGGTTAAATGCAACAGCGCATAGATCAGCATCGACCCATGGCCGTTTGACAGCACAAAACGGTCGCGATCAAACCATGCCGGATCAGCCGGATTATGTTTTAGATGTTTGGCCCAAAGCACTTCGGCAATTTCTGCCATGCCCATCGGGGCACCGGGGTGTCCGGAATTTGCTTGTTGAACGGCATCCATAGCCAAAGCGCGAATTGCATTAGCCATGGGCGAGACGGTGGAAGGTGGAAGATCCATTAGAAGCTCTCGAAGGGTGCAAAAGCCAGCCACAAAGGGGGCTGGACCCCCAATCGTCAATCAGAAGTTGTAAAGCGGCTCATTTTAACACTGCAGCGCACAATGCGCCGAAGGCACTGTCCGCCTAGAGTCGGTTATGCTGTGATGCTTAACAAACTACTTTGCAACTCACGCTATGAATTTGCCACGTTTTTATTGCAACGCCTTGCTTCAAACAGGCGTGACCATTGAGCTTGACGACGATCTGGCCCACTACATGCTACGCGTGTTACGGCTAAAAGACGAAGCAAAGGTGTGGCTTTTTAATGGCGAAGGCGGTCAGTTTTTAGCATCTTTACAACAGCATGGTAAAAAAGCCAGTGCTACCCTGCTTGAATTTCATGACATTGAACGCGAGCTTCCCGGCCGCATCACGGTGGCGCAAGGTTTAGCATCGGGCGACAAAATGGACTGGGTGATCGAGAAATGCACCGAGATCGGGGTGCGTTGCGTAGCCCCTATTGCAGCCCGCTACAGTGTTCTACAGCTATCCGGTGCGCGCCTTCAAAAACGTGTTGAGCACTGGCAAAAGGTGGCCGTATCAGCCTCAGAACAGTGTGGACGCAATCGTATCAATCAGGTGTTAGCGCCACAATCACTTAGCGACTTCATCCAACATACCCAAGCTAGCGATACCGCTACCCCGCGCTTTATTTTCTGTGACCCCGACGCGGAACATAATCTTGATTCAGCGCTATCTGACCTTGTCGCAACAAGCGACACCCATTTAATTTTTCTGATTGGGCCTGAAGGCGGTTGGTCAGAAACAGAAAAAGCCCAAGCTATTGCGGCTGGGGCTTATCCAATGCGTTTTGGTACGCGTATTCTTCGTACGGAAACCGCGGCTATTGCACTGGTTTCCGCAGCCAGCGCACGATTAGGCTGGCTATAAACACTGCTACTTACTCTGCGTCATCGTCACCACGACCCGAATAGGGGGTGGGAGCAACACCGGGCTCGGGATCAGGATGCTTACCCGCATGAATGACGGTGTAAGCAAAAATACGATCTTTAGTGCTGGCAAAATCAGCCACATCATTACACACACTTAAAATCGCCTGAGCCTGCTTTTCCAACGCAGGATCACCCGTGTGCAATTTGTTAAACCAAAGGTACAGCCCTACTTTTTGATCCAACACGGTATCCGACAAACAGTCGTACAGCGCATCCAAATCGCTACCGAAATAATCGGGGTAATCGACGGCCTTCACAATCGCCCGCAGCACTGCAGAACAATTGCGTGCTCGGTCGCACTCGACCACACTGGCGGTAATGTCGGCTGCCTGTGCCAACTGGAACAGCTTTTCTTGCTGTGCCTGCGTTGCGTCGATGTGACCGCCCCGTTGCAACAGCTCCTGCAAAGTCAGGGATTGGCTCATTCCGACGCCTCCTTAAAAAACGCTTTGACTTCCTCAAGTCGATTCATGGTGTCCATCCTGCCGAGTTCGATCAGTTCTTGGGTAAAGTCTGACTCGAACAATAAATAAGAAATTAACGCTCCGCCAGTCGTAGGGCCCGATTTTGCCGATACCCCTAGTACTCGAAATAAGGTTCGAGCCGCCTTAGGAATACTGTGGTAGTGCCTTACGGCGATCTCCCCGATAGATTGGCTCGGGCTGATCGTGAATGCACTGACGGGACGTAACGATTGGTTTTTTAATGCATTTAGCGGTAACTCTGCAAGCAAACTATTAATTCGTTCCATGCGCTCAATGTCCACCGCCACACCATCCAAAAAAATGTTAGATAAGGTATGGCCTCCCATTTGCGCGAGCGATGGGTAAGGTGGGTTGAA
>DATGRU010000104.1:0-2772 GCA_035303295.1 Paenalcaligenes sp. | reverse complement strand
CAGGGTTTCCACCGCACGGGAACCTAAATCGCTATCGAGCGCAGGCTCGGCGTTCACGACAAAATACGCACGCAGTGACTGCGACAACATTTGCTCGGCGGTTAAAGCGCCTTGAACTGGCGTTGCACCGGCTAAGTAACCGCCTACGGTGTTACCGCCAGGAGTTAAGAAGCCCAAGGTAGCGCCCGTTGCCTTAGCCAACACAGCTGCGTTCGCCGCGATCACGCTAGCTTGATCGCTGGACACCACCATATTGCCAAGCAAGATAGCGACACGCTCGCCGGATGCCAAACTTTCAGCAATGGTGCGTGCCACATCCGATGCTTCCAATGAACTGAAAGCAGAAGGCACTTCTTGCTTAGCCGCCTGAGCAGCTGCCACAGCCACTTCAGCAACAGCGTTAGCAATTTGGCTTGGTGCAACGGTCATGCGACCAGCAATGTGCTGGAACAAGGGGTCATCGGCTGCGGAATCAATAAATGACACCTGAGCGCCCTGCTTCACCGCTTGACGCAAACGTTGTGCCATCAAGGGATGATCTTTACGCAGGAAGGAGCCTACAACCAGTACGCGATCTACTTTATTTAGATCGGCAATGGGCATACCCAACCAAGGAGCACCAGTTAAAGCCTGATCAAAACGAGCGTCGGTTTGACGTAGACGGAAGTCTACGTTCTCGGAACCTAAAGAGCGGATCAGTCGAGCCAGCAACGCAAGTTCTTCCGTTGTGGCTACGTGGCTACCGATACCACCAATTTGATCGGCACCAAACTTTTCACGTACCGCATTCATACCCTGCACCACGAACTGCAAGGCATCGCTCCACGACGCTTCACGCCATGAACCATCGTTTTCGCGGATCATTGGGTGAGACAAACGATCTTCGGTATACAAGCCTTCGTACGCGAAACGATCACGGTCGCTGATCCAGCACTCGTTAACCTCTTCGTTCTCAAAAGGCAGTACACGCAATACTTTATCGAGCTTAGCCTGTACCACTAGGTTAGCGCCTACGCTATCGTGCGGGCTAACGGTACGGCGACGAGCAAGCTCCCATGAGCGGGCTGTAAAGTGGAAGGGCTTGGAGAGCAGTGCGCCAACTGGACACACATCGATCATGTTGCCCGACAATTCGGACTCAACCGCTCTACCCACAAAGGTGGTGATCTCGGCGTGCTCGCCGCGATTCAACATACCCACTTCCTGAATACCACCAACCTCTTCCCCTACACGTACACAGCGCGTGCAATGAATACAACGCTGCATCGCATCGGTGGAAATAAGTGGACCCATATTCTTGGCGGCAACCACTCGCTTCTCTTCTTTATAGCGAGACTGCGAAGCGCCATATCCTACCGCCAAATCCTGTAATTGACACTCGCCACCTTGGTCACAGACGGGACAATCTAGGGGGTGATTAATTAACAGGAACTCCATTACGCTTTTCTGAGCAGCAATGGCCTTCTCGGATCGGGTATGGACCACCATGCCGTTGGTTACCGGCGTAGCACACGCGGGTAAGGGCTTGGGGGCTTTCTCTACATCTACCAAGCACATACGGCAGTTCGCCGCAATGCTTAGCTTCTTGTGATAACAAAAATGCGGCACATAAACCCCAACCTCTTGTGCAGCTTGGATAACCATGCTGCCTTCGGGGGCTTCCGTTTTAATGCCGTCGATGGTGAGTTCAACCATTAGTTTGTCCTGAGCCTACAAATATTGGGGCACCACACAGCTTTTATGCTCGATGTGATGTGCGAACTCGTCGCGGAAATGCTTAACAAAGCTACGTACGGGTAACGCGGCGGCATCACCCAAAGCACAAATGGTACGACCCATAATGTTCTGCGCAATTTCGTCCAGCATGTCGAGGTCTTCAAGTCGACCCTTGCCGTTTTCAATGCGATGAACCATGCGCCACAACCAGCCAGTACCTTCGCGGCAAGGCGTACACTGCCCACAACTTTCGTGATAATAAAAATACGAAAGACGTAGCAAGCTTTTCACCATGCAACGCGTATCGTCCATCACGATAACCGCACCCGAACCCAGCATCGACCCCGCTTTAGCGATAGAGTCGTAATCAAGGTTGGTTTGCATCATGATGTCGGCTGGCAACACCGGCGCAGAAGATCCGCCCGGAATAACCGCTTTCAGGCTACGCCCTTCACGCATACCACCCGCAAGCTCTAACAAGGTGGCAAATGGGGTACCCAGCGGCACTTCGTAGTTACCGGGACGTTGTACGTCACCAGAAATAGAGAAGATCTTGGTCCCCCCAGCATTGGGCACACCAATATCCAAATACGCTTGACCACCATTACGGATAATCCAAGGCACTGAAGCAAAGGTTTCCGTATTGTTAATGGTGGTGGGTTTGCCGTACAAACCAAAGCTGGCAGGGAAAGGTGGCTTAAAGCGAGGCTGTCCTTTTTTACCCTCTAAGGATTCCAACAGTGCTGTTTCTTCACCGCAAATGTAAGCGCCGTAGCCATGGAATGCATGCAACTGGAAGCTGAAATCAGAGCCAAAGATTTTGTCGCCTAAAAAGCCAGCTTCACGTGCTTGCTCTAGGGCCTCTTCAAAGCGCTGATACACTTCAAAAATCTCACCGTGGATGTAGTTATAGCCTACGCTAATGCCCATGGCATACGCAGCAATGGCCATCCCTTCGATAACCAGATGCGGGTTAAAGCGCAGCAAGTCGCGGTCTTTAAACGTACCGGGCTCACCCTCGTCAGAGTTACACACCAAATACTTTTGACCCGGCAA
>DATGRU010000103.1:0-2991 GCA_035303295.1 Paenalcaligenes sp. | reverse complement strand
GCACGACGCGCTTTAGACAGCGAGTTGTTCGAGCTGGTGGTGTTACCGGGCTCAGCCCTACTTGGACGTAGCGCCAAAAACATCCAAATGCGTAGTCGCTTTCACATCAATTTATTGGCCATCTCTCGCCAAAGCATTCGTTCTCGTACACGGCTGCGCAATACCCCGTTGCGCACGGGTGATGTGTTACTGGTGCAAGGTCCCAGTGAAGACGTTAGCCATTTTGCTGCCGTCAACGGGTGTGCTCCACTGGCAAGCCGCCCCCTACGCGTTCCCGACCGGCGCAAAATGTGGTTATCAGTACTGATTATGGGTGGCGCCATTGCGGGAGCGGCTACGGGCATCTGGTCGGCTGCTTTATGTTTTATGTTAGGCGTATTGCTGTTGCTAGCCTTTAACGTAGTGCCCCCGCGCAACGCCTACACCGCCGTAGATTGGTCGGTAATCGTGTTACTAGGCGCCTTGATTCCCGTTGGTCAGGCCATGGAAAATACCGGTGCAGCGGCCATTATCGCGAACTTCTTGCTGGAACATATTGCCCAAGGCCATACCGTGTTGGCGCTGATTGTAGTGCTGATCGCCACCTTGAGCTTGTCCGACCTAATGAACAACGCTGCGACGGCCGCCGTGATGAGCCCTATTGCCATCGGTACGGCCACCCAAATTGGCGCGAACCCGGATGGCTTTTTAATGGCCGTAGCCATTGGCACATCGTGTGCTTTCTTAACGCCCATTGCGCATCACAACAACACCTTAATTCTAGGGCCGGGCGGCTTTAAGTTTGGTGATTATTGGCCATTGGGGCTACCTACAGAAATTATGGTAGGTATTATTGCAATACCTCTAATCCTGATTGTGTGGCCCCTATAGCTCAGCTTAATGGTATAGCGGTTTGTGCTTCACTATATGCGCAGCCCAACACCTAAGCTAAGCGTGCGTCGTCCACAATCACATAACGATTGGTATCGCGCTCAGGGAACGAGGCAATCACGTAGCACGCCCGATGGTGCCACCTTAGCGGGTGCTCTAGCTGCAAAGCACTAAGTCCTGCTGCCTGCGCATCACGCAATAAAGACACATGCGGCACATAGCCGCGCTCGTCATTACGCCAACCCAAAGCATGTAAACGCTGCCACACTTGCCGGTGAGCCTGATGCAAGGCCTGCACTTCAGGCGCTACACTTTGCGGGTCAGGGCCCAGCCATACCACCTTGGCGTTCTTAAATGCACCGTATTGGCTTAAAGTCAGTGGGGGTAATGACAGTGACAGCTGCTTTACGGCCTGCGCTACGTCTATTACTTGCTCACAACTGCAGACGCCAACATAAGCCAAGGTAATGTGCCAATGGTGGTCTCGCATCACACGGCCACCACAGTGCTGCTGCGCGTGTTGTGCATGCTTTAGCAAGGTGGGCTGCAACGCGTCTTCTGGCCATAAACCCACAAACACTCGGCTTTGCGTTGGTAATGCCGCTACATTCTGAATTCGTTCTAAACCTTGAGCCATGGCGTCCCCTACTCCAATGCCTTAATTCGTTTTACTATGTTCAGCTAAGCTCTTTCCATTGTTTGCTTTTGTAGGAATCCCTATTGTGTCAGCCACCAGCGTCTCTTTGCTTGAAAAACTTATCGCCTTTGACACCGTGTCTCGTGACTCGAACCTTGAGCTCATCCACTTTGTACACGATTATTTAAACGAGCTGGGCGTAGCATCAACGCTGGTGTACAACGATGATCGCAGCAAAGCCAACTTACATGCCATGATCGGCCCGAATACCGAAGGGGGCGTAGTGCTGTCGGGCCATACCGATGTGGTGCCGGTAGACGGCCAACCATGGAGCACCGACCCTTTTGTGCTAACTGCTAAAGATCAACGTTTATACGGGCGTGGCACCTGTGATATGAAAGCTTTTTTAGCCGTGTCCTTAGCTAAAGTACCGGCTATGCAACAGGCTGCGCTAAAGCGCCCCATTCATTTAGCCTTCAGTTACGACGAGGAAATTGGTTGTCTGGGTGCGCCGCGCCTTATCGAACATATTGCGCAGCTACAGGCTAAACCACAAGCGGTCATTATTGGGGAGCCCACCAGCATGCAAGCGGTGGTGGCGCATAAAGGGATTACCGCCCTTAAAACTACCGTAATCGGCCATGAAGCCCACTCTAGTCAGGTACAGCGCGGTGCCAGTGCCGTTACGCTGGCAGCACGCTTGGTGGCATTTATTGACGATATGATGCAAGAAAATGCTGCAAAGGCCGACGCTGCCAATGGCTTTGTACCACCCTACACTACTCTGCACACGGGGGTTATTCAAGGTGGTACAGCCATTAATATCATGGCGCGTGAATGCAGTTTTATATGGGATATCCGCACCCTACCTGGTGACCCTTCACAACCGTATCTCGACCGCTTAACTGAATACGGCAACCAACTACTGGCTCCGCTGCGCCACTTAAGCGAGCATATCGCTATACGTCACGAAATTCTGGCTAATGTGCCACCACTGGCCGATCACGGTGGTAGCGCCCAAGAACTGGTGAATCAAAGTCTCAATCAGCCTCAACAAAACGTCGTGCCCTTTGCGGCAGAGGGAGGGCAGTTTCAAAACGCCGGTTTTGATGTGGTGTTATGTGGACCCGGCTCCATCGACCAAGCGCATCAACCTGACGAATACATTGATACAGACCAAATCAGCCAGTGTGAACAGTTTATGGATCAGCTTATTCAACGCCTTAGTAACTAAGCATTAGAGCGCATGCGCTCTTTACAAATACTGACACTCTGCAAGCCATACACCCCCGGAATTGCTGGACGTCCTGAGGCTTCAACCCTACTATAAACAGCACTGCATAGCCGGTTTGTGTGCAGTCTCATTATTTCGAGGGAGAAACACATGGCTTTTATCTGGATGCTGGTTGTTGGTTTTGTAGTGGGACTGATTGCACGGGCGATTATGCCGGGTAATCAAAGCATGGGGCTGATCTTAACCACCG
>DATGRU010000102.1:0-2971 GCA_035303295.1 Paenalcaligenes sp. | reverse complement strand
CCGGGCGATAACAGTAATTTGTCGTAAGACAGTACCTCGCCACCAGCTAAAGCCACTTGTTTTTTCTCTGCGTCGACAGCTGAAGCGAAATCGTGCACGACATTCACGCCAATCGCGCG
This sequence comes from Paenalcaligenes sp., assembly GCA_035303295.1. Taxonomy (GTDB): domain Bacteria; phylum Pseudomonadota; class Gammaproteobacteria; order Burkholderiales; family Burkholderiaceae_B; genus Paenalcaligenes. The sequence continues at coordinate 2,852 of DATGRU010000102.1, read as the reverse complement.
CAAGTCGTCGAAATTATGACCTTGCTGTTCGAAGGTTCGTAAGCCACCGAAGTGCAAGTTGGTGAATGGGCAAGTGTAGAACGTTTTAGCGGGCTCGATCAGTGTGACGTTGATGGCCGGATTACGACGTTTGATGTAACGCGCTGCGGTGGCGCCACCGAAACCGCCCCCCACTACGACAACGTTAGCTGAACCGCGTGCGTAGGCTGGTACCGATAACAGTAAAGCGCCAGCTGCTGCTGTTTTACCAACGCGACTAATCCACTGACGACGGGAAAAATTAGAAGGATTGTTCATTGTTATAGGCCCTATTTCTCGGATTTTGGATTGGCTTCGATTTGTGAGAAGTGTTGAGCAAGCGCTGCGAGTTCGTCGTCGCTAAAACCTTTGACCAAACGATTCATGATCGTGGTGTTGGCAGGCGGGTTATCCGATTTAAAAGCGAGCAACTGATCGAGCAAAATGCTTTCAGGGCGTCCGGCAATAGACGGAATCACGCCGGGTGAACGGCCATCTGTGCCATGGCAGTTGGCACAGGATGCAGCCTGCACGGTTACGTCGAATGTGGATTGAGCCTTAGCAGGTTGGAAGGAAAGCCCGACCAACAAAACTGCGGCGGCTGATAGAGTGTGCCTGAGTCGTTGAGAAGTACGCATGGTTTTACTTTTATTCAATTTGTAATAGTTTTGCATGGTACTTAGATGTTTTTATTAACCAAACGATCTTTCGGGAACATGCATATAATTTTTAGGCATAAAGAATGGGATAAAAAACGAGCTACACAACCATGCAGTTGGGCAGCTCGTGATGTGCTGGGGGTGGTTATTACGAGACAGTGATTTCAGCGCTGTCAGTGATGACCTGTTCGGTGTCATCCACCCATTTCATGCTTAAGGTGCCCGACTCGCGTGCGATAAAGGTGAACTCAAGATACGGATTTTGTGAAATGGCTGTTTCCGGGTGCCAGCTAAACAGCAATTGGTCGTTGATACGAGCTTCAAAGAGATTGATGATGTTTCGAGCAATGGGGTTACCGTCTTCGTCTGGACGAAGACCTGTTTCCATGCGGTGCTCGATGAGGGCGCGTACGCGCACGATTTCATTGGCTTTAGGACTAGTGGTACTTAGCCAGATGCGTGGTTTACTCATGATTCATTAACCCCTGTTACATGCCACAGCCGCCGGCTGTAACGGTAATACGGTGGCGAGCACTGAGAAAGCTGCCGTCATTCATACGAGCGTAGGCTTGGATGGTTTGGGATTCGATCAAGCGTAAACGCACCGCCACTTCAGTCGTGCCCGATAAGGGGCTGAAGTTAAAACGGCAAGCGAGAGGACGCGGATTGCCTTCCGCGATAATAATGAGCTCTTCGCAATAGGATTCAGGTGTAGGGGTGTTTTCAAACACTACTTTTACAGGAACTGCAGACGGGTTATCGCCCAGTGCTTGCATATCAAGCCGCATGCCTTTCTCTTGTGGCTCGGCACCTTGCAGAAAGGCGTCAACAATGGCCTTAATCTCGGATTGAGAAGCCGATGTTAAGGCCTGTTGTAGCGCTTGTTGTGCAAAAAGGCTGGTGGGCAATAGTGCGGCCCCTACGCCCAAGGTTGCGCTTTTCAGCAACTGGCGGCGTAGGGTAAAGTTTTTGCTTAAATTATAAGAAGTCATTGAAACGGCTATTAATCCATTCGAAGTCTTTTTCGACTAGGTCAGATGTACGAACATCCATGTCAATTTGAGTTTGTAGAACCTTACCTGTTGGATCAAGCTCGTACTCAAACACCACGGATATTTCTTCTTGTGGGTCACCAATTACCATCATATAGCACAAGTTATCGGGTAATACAGGTACCACCTCTTTTTCCGAAACGCGCTCGTACCAGTTTTGTGCGACGATTTTGCCAATTGCGTGGGCGACGTGTGCACTTTTTGGATAGTGACCAAATTGATCGGAGATAAAGCCCATTGCGTCGCCCACCACATAAACATCGTCATCATCGTTGGCGGTAAATAAGCGTGGATGGATATCTGCCCAGCCGGTGGGACTGCCATCTGGGTTTTTTCCAATTAAGTCGGCATACCACACCATATCGGCCGCTTGATGGGGAGGCATTAAGATGGCATCGTCGAACTCGAAGTCGCCAGCAGTGGTTTTAATACGCTTATTAAACGGATCCACTTCACGCACCATGGCATTGGGTACGTGAGTAATGATGTCGGGATACAGTTCTTGGAACGCAGCACGATATCCTTCACCAATAGGTGCGATGTTCATTTTGGGGTCCAAAATGATAATTTTTGCCGGGATATTGTTGGTCTTGAAGTACCACGCCATTAAACATGCGCGTTCGTAAGGGGATGGCGGGCAGCGGTGGGGTGGGGGCGGTAAGGTCATGACAATCGTGCCGCCCTTAAATGATTTCATTTTGTGCTTCAACGAAAACATTTCAGCATTCGGCACGTACGCATTTGGAAAATGCTGACGAGTGTATTCAGCAGCGTGGATATCGTTGCCAAACCATGCGTCGTATGCGTTGCGAATCCCCCCCGATAAGATTAGGTAATCGTAATCAATGTTGCCATGGGCAGTGCGCACGACTTTCTTATCGCGCTCAATCGCATTGACTTCGGTATTAATAAGGGTATAGCCATACGCATTGGCGGGGCGCAACATGTCTCGGTTAACAAAGTCGGTAGAAACGATATCTATTAACCATTTGTTGCTCATGGGCCCAGACCAGAACGTTGGGTTGCGTTCCAGCAGCACTACCTCTGCGTGAGGTAGCAGCTGGCGTAAGTAGCGTGCCGCTGTCATCCCGCCCCAACCACCACCGCAAATAACAATACGCGG
>DATGRU010000101.1:0-12108 GCA_035303295.1 Paenalcaligenes sp. | reverse complement strand
GGCGAAGTTACGCTAGAGTTGCGTCGCGGTAACGACTATTCAATTCTTAATACTGAATCCCCGAATCTTAGCTACAAGCCCGAGCGTCTTACCATGGAAAAAGAAGGGGATGATACCTTCTCGCCACGTGATCGTATCGGTCAGCTAACCATGCGTAATATGGACATTGTCGATACACGCTCAAAACTGTTTACCTATGCGCAAGCAGGCCTGTTGTCCGATAGCAGCGGTGTAGAGATGCCGAAACTAGAAGGTGAAAAGTAAAGGCTCTATTACAGGGGCTTAGGCCAGGGTAGGGGAAAACCTATGGGGGCTACCCCTACTTATCCTAGGCTGCTAGGAATTGTTAAGCTAAAAGCAAAAAACCTCGCTTAAGCGAGGTTTTTTCTTGCCGCCCGCTTGTACCTGTATGACGGGTAAAGCGGGCTTTGTTTATCTGCTATCTACTTACTTTAGAAGCGAGCCCTACAGAGCCTAATTGGATGGTGGGCACTGTTATTAGTAAATACATAGAATCCTAGCGCTGGTAGCTAGAGTGGTTAATTGCTAATTAGTCCAAACGGCCTAATAGCAGGAACTCCATCAGCGCTTTTTGTACATGCATGCGGTTTTCGGCTTCGTCCCATACAACGCTTTGTGGGCCATCGATAACTTCGCCACTGACTTCCTCGCCGCGGTGAGCCGGTAAGCAATGCATAAATAGAGCCTCAGGATGCGCTTGCGCCATCATGTCTTCGTCTACACACCAATCGGCAAAGGCCTTGCGGCGCTCTTCGTTTTCGTCTTCGAAGCCCATGCTGGTCCAGACGTCGGTGGTAACTAAGTCGGCATCTTTGCACGCTAGCATTGGGTCGGAGAATTCTTGAAATACCTTGCTGTCAGGTTGGCCGATAATATCGGGGTCGAGCGTGTAACCTTGAGGGGCGGAAACATGTAGCTTGAAATTCAGCAGCTCGGCCGCTTGTAGCCACGTGTAGGCCATATTGTTACCGTCGCCTACCCATGCTACGGTTTTGCCTTCAATGCTGCCACGGTGCTCGATATACGTGAAAATATCGGCCAGTATCTGGCAGGGGTGGTATTCGTTGGTTAAGCCGTTAATAACGGGTACGCGGGAGTGTGAAGCAAAACGCTCGATACGTGTTTGCTCGAAGGTGCGAATCATAACGATGTCCACCATGCGTGAGATTACACGAGCGGTGTCTTCGATGGGTTCCGAGCGACCTAATTGCGAGTCGTTGGCCGTTAAGTTAATAACAGAGCCACCCATTTGATACATACCTGCTTCAAATGAGACCCGAGTACGGGTACTGGCTTTTTCGAACACCATGGCCAGAGTTCGGTCGTGCAGAGTGTGATGAGGTTTGTAGCGTTTAAAGTTGTCTTTGATCAGGCGAGCCCGATTAAAGATGTAGTGCACTTCATCTTTGCTGAGATCACGAAACTGCAGAAAATGCCGCAATGGGCCTTGTTGGACCGTGGCGTTCATACTAAACCCTAGACAAAAGAAATCATATTACCCTGACACGCCCGCCAGAGCAAAATTTGCGTGTATTTTTTTGGTAGAGGTGGCCGAAACGTGTCGATATAAAAGCTGTGTGGGATTGAGTGCAATGGGATACAATGTTGCGCAGGGGATTTTTTTGCTGCCCTTAGACTGGCAGGTTTGTCCTTGGATGAGTATGACAGAGCAACGACAGTTGGTTATTCATGGCCTTACGGAAGAAGGTCAACGATTTAGGCCCAGCGATTGGGCGGAACGTTTAGCGGGGGTAATGTCGCAATTCAGGCCAGAAGGTTCTGTAGGCGGGCATTTAACCTATTCACCCTATGTAGTGCCTCGGTTAATCGACGGAGTTCGATGTGTGGTGGTTGACGCACGACTGCGCGATCTCGAGCCTTTGGCGTGGAAGTTTGTTGTAGGCTTCGCTTTGGACAACAAACTGCAGCTATCAGGGATGGAGATTGATCCAATTACAGGCTAGTAGGGGCGGGCAGGGGCCGTATGGCCGGGTAGGCGTAGCGCTTGGTTTGGTAGCTAGCTAGACGAATTGTATTGATGTATGAAGGCGCAGCAAGCAATGGCTTAATTGGCTGCATATAGACGAAAAAAAAGGGTGTGTGAAACACCCTTTTTTATGGCCAATTAAAACTAACTGGCTGTTTAGGAAGCCATTGCCTTGATGGCAGAAGCTAGGCGGCTTTTATGGCGAGCGGCCTTGTTCTTGTGGATAATGTTTTTATCAGCGACGCGGTCGATAATGCTAGACGTTTTGCTGAAAACTTCGTTAGCAGCAGCTTGATCGCCAGCAGCAATAGCTTCGCGAACGCGCTTGATAGAGGTACGCAGCATAGAACGGATGCTGGCGTTGTGCTTATTGCGCGCAACACCTTGACGGGCGCGCTTACGAGCTTGTGCAGTATTAGCCATAGATAGGTAATATAGTCAGTAAGTTTAATTGGCAAAGACAGCTATTCTAGGACATTAACCCGGCTTTGTAAAGTGACTGAGCCTAAAACCACATAAGAATAAGGGGCCAAAATAAGCAATGGCAGAAATAACCATCAGCCCGCCCAGATAGAGGATGCGCAATAGGGGCTGAGCGCCGAGGGCTACCCAATCTATATAGTGTTGACTGGCCCATAAACACAACGCCAGTAAGCTTAAGGCAGGAATGAGTTTAAGTATAAAGCGTAGCCAGCCAGCCAGCGGGGTGTAGATTTGACGTTTGAACAGTAAATAAAGCAGTATGCCTGCATTCACGCTCGCGCCTATTCCAATCGATAAGGCTAAGCCAGCATGGGCGAAAGCCGGAACAAAAATAATATTCAGGCACTGCGTTAGAACAAGCACAACAATAGCAATGCGCACCGGTGTTTTAATATCTTGGCGCGCATAAAAAGCGGGAGCAAGAATCTTAATAGCAAGTAAGCCGAGCAAACCTACTGAATAGGCAGCGACGGCTAAGCGAGTTTGTTCTACGTCGGCCGCATTAAAGGCGCCATAATGAAACAGGCTGGCTACCAAGGCATCGGAAATTAAGGCCAGTGCCATGGCACAAGGCAGGCCTAGTAACACAACAGTTCTTAACCCCCAATCAAGTAAGCGAGCATAGTGCTGTTGTTCTCCGGATGCGTAGGCTGCCGATAAACGCGGCAGTAATACCGTGCCCAAAGCAACGCCTAGTAGGGCAGTAGGAAACTCCATTAAACGATCAGCAAAGGATAGCCAGGTAACACTGCCAGCCTTTAACCACGTAGCGATGTTTGTGTTGATTAATAGTGAGATTTGAGCGACTGACACCCCTAAGATAGCGGGGAGCATTTGCTTTAGGATGCGTTTTACCGTGGGGTCCGCCCACGCTGTTTTAAGTGAGACCGTGTAGCGTGGCAGAAGTTTTAAGCTGGCTAGGGCTTTCCATTGCACTGCTAATTGCAATACGCCACCAATCATGACGCCTACTGCCAAGGCGTAGATGGGCACACTAAAGTAAGACACCAAAAACAAGCTGGCGCCGATCATGCTTAGGTTAAGCAAAATGGGGGTAAAGGCGGGTACTGCGAAACGGCTCCACGTATTTAATACACCCGAGGCAAAGGCAACCAATGACATGCAGACAATGTAGGGAAACATCAGTCTGGTCATCCAGACCGCCGCCGTAAATTCAGCCTGTCGTTCTGCAGCGCGTAATCCGCTGGCCATGGCGCTAACCACCCACGGTGCAGCCAACACGCCGATAGCAGTTACCACCATGACTGCAACGGTTAATAATAAGGCCACCCGATCTAGTAGGCTTCGCACCGCCTCGTGCTCACGCTCTTTACGAGCTTGGCCCAGAATCGGTACAAAGGCTTGGGAAAAAGCGCCTTCGGCAAACAGCCGCCGAAGCAGGTTGGGAATACGAAAAGCCACCCAGAAGGCATCGGTTAACGGGCCGGCACCGAAGGCGCGTGCGATAAGAATGTCGCGGGCTAGGCCGGTAATGCGAGAAAGCAGGGTAAAGCTACTAACGGTAGCGGCAGACTTAAGCAGGCTCATACTATCGGGGTTGCATGCGGATAGCGCCATCCAGACGGATGGTTTCACCGTTGATCATTTCGTTTTCAATGATGCTGATAGCTAGTTTGGCAAAGTCGGCGGGCTGCCCTAGCCGCGATGGGAAGGGGATCATAGCTGCCAGTGAGTCTTGTACCTCTTGCGGGAAGCCGGACATCATCGGGGTAGCAAAAATGCCCGGTGCAATCGTGACGCACCGGATGCCCACACCCGCAAGGTCGCGCGCCATGGGCAGTGTCATGCCAACAATTCCGGCTTTAGAGGCTGCATAGGCAGTCTGCCCGATTTGTCCTTCGTAGGCGGCAATGGATGCGGTATTAATTAATACGCCGCGCTCTAGGGTGTTTAAGGGAGCGTTTTTAGCCATCGCAAAAGCGGCCAAGCGATTCATATTGAAGGTGCCAATTAGGTTGACGTTAAGCACCTGTTGAAACAATGAAAGCTCGTGTGCGGCTTCTCGTCCGATGGTTCGCGACGCAGGGGCAATACCGGCGCAATTAATTAGGCCGTAGAAGTTGCCTTGTTCGACCGCAGCGTCAATAACCTGTTGTGCGGCCGCAGGGTCGCTAACATCGCAATGCATATAGCGTTGCTTTAGTTCATTTGCTAGAGTCGTGCCGAGTTCGTCTTGAAGATCGGCGATGAGTACATTTGCCCCGGCCTGTGCTAGGGCGGTGGCGACACCGGCACCTAGGCCAGATGCGCCGCCGGTAACGACAAAGGTATGACCTGTAATGTGCACGGTACGCTCCTTATAAAAATCCGGCTTCTGTGAGCCGGATTTGAACTGTACTGATCAGAGGCAATTAGGAACGCAATGCGTCCAGAATGCGCTGCTTAATTTCCTCTACAGAACCCACACCGGAGATTTTACGGTATTTAGGTGCTTCAGATTCGCCTGATGCAGCCCAGCTTGAGTAATACTCAACGAGTGGGCGTGTTTGACTCTCGTAAACGTCTAGGCGATGGCGTACGGTTTGTTCGCTGTCGTCATCACGCTGAACCAGAGGTTCGCCTGTTACGTCATCGGTATCAGCGACCTTAGGTGGGTTAAAGCGGATGTGATAAGAACGGCCACTAGCAGGGTGTACGCGGCGGCCGCTGATGCGCTCGATGATATCTTCGCTAGGTACGTCGATTTCAATTACGTAGTCCAGCTTAACATTGGCTTCTTTTAAGGCGTCAGCCTGAGGAATCGTGCGGGGGAAGCCGTCAAACAAGTAGCCGGTTTGGCAGTCGTCTTGTTGCAGGCGGTCGCGTACCAGTCCGATAATAAGATCATCTGATACCAGACCACCCGCATCCATAATTGCTTTGGCTTCAACGCCTAGGGGAGTTTGTGCTTTCACAGCCGCACGCAGCATGTCACCGGTAGAAATTTGTGGAATAGAGAATTCCTCGGTGATGAAGGTGGCTTGGGTGCCTTTTCCGGCTCCCGGTGGACCGAGTAGAATCAGTCGCATAAGTTTCTCCTAAAACAAGGGTTTAGTCGTTATACGTTTATGCTGCTTTGCAGCATAAAAGCGCGTAGTTTCCACTCGGAAGCTGCGCACAAAGTTTCGTTTATAACCGATTTATTACTATTTCGCGCACTTTGGCTAAATCTTCAGCTGTGTCCACCCCGGGAGCGGGAGGAAAGTGCGACGTGGTGACGGCAATGCGAAAGCCATGTTCAAGTGCACGTAACTGTTCCAGCGATTCAACGCCTTCTAGTTTTCCACGCGCTAGCTTAGGAAATTGGCGCAAAAAGGATGCTTTATACGCATAGAGGCCAACATGCTGTAACGCGGGAAGCGTATCTGTGCTTAAGTGTTGCTTGCCATTGGCTAGCGCATCCCGATCCCAAGGAATGGGGGCACGGGAAAAATACAGGGCGTATTGTGCTTGATCGCAGACCACTTTGACAACATTGGGGTTAAATAAAAGTTCGGGGTCTGAGATTGGTACGCCTACCGTCGCGATTGATGCTTCTGCAGCCGACTGCAGTGTGTGAGCGACGTGGTTGATGAGTGCTGGATCGATTAAGGGCTCATCGCCTTGCACATTCACGATGATCTCCTCATCGGGAATATTTAATTTTTGTACGACTTCCGATAAGCGATCGGTGCCTGTAGGGTGATCAGCGTGCGTTAGCAGCGCTTCAAAGCCGGCTTCTTGGGCTACCGCTGCAATCTCAGTGCTATCGGTGGCCACAATAACGCGTTTTGAGGCGGACAGCCGCGCTTGTTCCGCTGTGCGTACCACCATCGCTTTGCCACCAATATCGAGCAATGCTTTATTGGGCAAACGGGACGAGGCAAGACGCGCAGGAATGATCGTGATGAAACTCATACGGTGCTGGTGGGCTCGTCTAAGGTGCGTGCTTCGTTGCTAAGCATAACGGCAATGCCATCGCGAATGGGAAAGGCCAGTCGGTCGGCTTTGCAGATAAGTTCGTTATTGTCACGGTCGTGTTTGAGTTTGCTTTTGCAAACGGGGCAAACCAAGATCTCAAGTAATCGGGGTTCCATGTAGAGCTCCGGTTCGTAAAATAAATAAGCGTGCAGTGTAACGCCTCATTGCTGCACAGTTAAAGTGTGCGAGGTGTATTTTGTCTAACGCTTGAGTTTAGCGAGAAGGTTAAGCACAGGCTTCGCCCAGTTTAGGTCTGAGAACTGCGTTTCTGTGCTAACAACCCAAAGTCGAGGGTCGTTGAATTTCTTGCATTTTACGGCATCTTTAGGGGTTATTAATATAAAATCTGCCTTTATTTCCGAAAAAGGGTTATCAGCGTAATCGTAATGGTCGGGAAAGGCATGGTGTTCAGCTAATTTGATCCCTGCCGCCTCTAGCATGATGAAGAAACGAGTAGGCTGACCAATTGCTGCGCACGCTGCGACGCGGGATGAGCGAAATTGTTGGGTGGCTTCGCTTAAATTAAGGGTTTGCTTGTCGTGCAGGGCTGTGAAGGCGCTTGGCCATAAGCGCATTTGTACAATTTTTTGGTCGTTCGCTGTGGTTGGCGCTTGGGTGTTAAACGTCGTGTCGGCGGTAATTTGCGACACGATGACGTGAGCCTTTTTTAATCGTTGCGGTGTCTCACGTAAAGGGCCCGCAGGCAGCAACCGGCCATTGCCGATACCGCGCTGGTCTTGAACAATAATTTCCGCCTGCCTGCCTAAGGCTAAGTGCTGTAACCCGTCGTCGGCAATCACGACATCGACTTCGGGAAAGTCCTGATTTAAGGCCTGTAGCGCCAGTACACGCCGAGGGTGCACTGCAACAGGTACCTGTTTTTCTTGGTGGATTAGCGCAGGCTCATCACCTAAAAAGCTGGCTTCTTTACTTGCCTTGGATGTGCGTGCCTGTGTACCCATCTTTACACCGTACCCACGACTGACGACGCCGGGCTGATAGCCAGCTAGACGCAGTTGATCTATTAGCGCCATGACGACTGGTGTTTTACCAGCGCCACCCACCACCAGATTACCCACCACAATGACAGGGGTGTGACTAAAGTAGGTGAGTGCGGGTTGCTGAGCGTATCGTTGCCGTTTACGTCGGGTGTAAATCGCTGTTAAGCACGACAGTGGGCTAAGTAGTGTGCTGAGCAGGCCTTTATGTTGCCAGGCACGGTGCAACCGTTGTTCGAAAAATTGGCGTAATGTCATGGCGTGTGACGCGTCGCAAAACTGATTTTGGCAATCTGGCTTTGCTGAGCTGCCTCCATCACGCGCACCACACTGGCATGCGGGCTAAGTGCGTCGGCATAGATAATGAGGGCCTGATGGGGGGGCAGAGAGGAAAGGGCCTGTTGCAGTTGCTGTGGTTCGGTGCTGCTAAGTAATTGCCCATTCAAAGCGTATTGGCCGTCATGGCTGATGGCTAAAAGGTTAGCGTCTTGTGCAGACGCATTAAGACTGCTGGCGGGTAGATTAATGTGAAGCTCATTAACCGTCGTGAAGGTTGTGGTGGCAGCAAAAAAAATGAGCACCACTAATAACACGTCTATTAAGGGGATGACATTGATTTCAATGCCCTCCGCACGGTGAGTGAAACGGGATCGAAAATTCATGGCGTCACCGAGCTTAAGAAGCGGTTCAAGCGGCTAGCTTCTAATTCTAAGCGGTGTAGCAGGTAATCAGCTCGCGAGCTGAAGTAGCGATGGGCAATCAGCGCCACGATGGCAATAAGAATACCGAAGCCAGTGTTATACAGCGCAATGGAAATACCCCGGGCTAACTGCGATGGGTCGCTGCCTTGTGGTTGGTATGATCCAAAGAGTTCGATCATGCCTACCACCGTTCCAAATAAGCCGAGTAAGGGAGCAATAACGGCTACTGTAGCCAGCGCCGGTAGGTAGCGATGCAACATAAAAGCCAGGCTGCGACCCTGTTCTTCAGTTGCTTGGTGCCTAATGGTTTCAGGTTGGTTGCGTAGGGAAATGAGGGTGGCAGCAAGGCGGCCAAAGCCTTGTGCAACTTCCAGCTCTCGGAGTCGATGAGCAGGTGGTGTTGCTAGTGCTGCAAGCTCGAAAGCGTCATCAATCTGCTTAGGATTGAGATAACGCGAGTCGCGTAGGCTAATCAGGCGCTCAATAATTAGGGCAAGCCCAATAATAGAGGTGGCGATTAAAAACCAAATGGGCCAACCGGCAGCATGAAGTATGGCAAGCACGAATATTCCTGAAAAGAATAATCAAAAACTAAAGGTGGACGTAGCAAAGCAAATACTAACAGAGCGTAATTATAGAGTTACTATAATTGCTGTGACACGGATAAGCGACTGGAATGAGCAGTCGCAATGAAGCGCTAGGCGCGTGTGTCAACGACGATGTAAACCTGCCCGAAATTGCGCTAATTCCTTATGGGCTATGGCTTTAGCGATTCTATCCACAAAAGCTGTGGATAATGGTGTGTATAAGCCAGCTAAAGTATGCGCGGTGTAAGGCTTAGAGGTTCGATGGCTAATAATGCGCCACTTTCTAATAAATAAAAATAACGTTTATTATCAATGGATTGCGTTGGTTATTTAATGTGGTGTTAAAGAGTGTCTTGTAATCCAGTTGAAATAGTGTGCTTTTGCTGCCCTTGACAAGCATGTGGACAGTGTGGTCTGAGTTAGCGCAGGTTTTATAGGTGAAATAGATAAATAGTATGCTTTCCGAGTCAATCATTAGCGTGGGGCAATTGAACCGGCAGGTTAGCCAATTGCTTGAGCAGAACCTAAGCCAAGTATGGGTTAAGGGTGAGGTCTCAAACTTTACGCAGGCAGCATCTGGGCACTGGTACTTCACGGTAAAAGATGAACGGGCCGCTGTGCGGGCTGTGATGTTTCGTACACGTGCTGCGGCGGTTGGTTTTGTGCCCCGCGTCGGTGAGCAAGTGGAAATCCGAGCGAATGTCACCTTATACGAACCCCGAGGCGACTACCAATTACAAGTGGAGTTAATGCGTAAGGCAGGCTTAGGCGGCTTGCATGAGGCTTTTTTGCGTTTGAAGGCCAAGCTTGAGGCCGAGGGGTATTTCGACCCAGAGCGTAAGCTCAGTATTCCTCGTATGCCTAAAGCGGTGGGGGTGGTAACGTCATTGTCCGCAGCCGCATTGCGCGACGTGTTAACGGCGATGCGACGACGTTTGCCGCATGTTTCCGTCATTATTTACCCAGCTCAAGTACAAGGTGCGCAAGCAGCGGAGCAGCTGTGTGAAAGTCTGGGCACGGCCATTGCTCGTAACGAAGTTGATACGCTGCTGTTAGTTCGAGGCGGGGGTAGCTTAGAAGATCTCTGGTGCTTTAATGATGAATCGTTGGCTCGATTGATCGCTGCTTCACCGATACCTATTATTAGCGGAGTAGGGCATGAAACTGACTTTACAATTGCTGATTTTGTAGCTGATTTGCGAGCGCCTACGCCCACAGCTGCCGCTGAACTGGCTGGCGTGAGTTATGCGGAGTGCATGCAGCAGTTGCAAGCATTAATACGGGCGTTGGGCCATCGTCAGCGTCGTACGCTGGATTACGCCGCACTACGACTTGATCGGGCCATGGCTGGGCTCGTATCGCCCGAGCAGCGGCTTGTGTTTCAGCGAGAACGGCTAGCGGTATTAGAACGAAATCTACGTAGCGCTTCACAGCGCGTGTTAGAGCGGCGGCAGGGGGATTTTAAGTACCTTGAACAGCGTTTATCTCGCCGGTTGCCTAGCATCGACCCGCATCGCGAGCGGTTGCAGCGTTTGGTGCAGTCGTTGGATGCCAGTATGCAGCGGCAACTGCGGCAGAAACGTCACGGTGCACAGCACGTTGAACAAACCTTGCAGGCTTTAAGCCCAATGCGTATTCTGGATCGCGGCTATGCTATCGTTCGAGATGAAACGGGGCAAATTGCCAAAAATGCGTTAGACTTTAATGTTAGCGATCAAGTTTCAATTCAGTTGGCTCGTGGTAACTTGCTGGCTGAAATTAAGCAAAAGCATGCTTTGCTTTAAATAGATCAATACCATGTGGGTATTGGCAACAGATCAACCTAAAGGAATTGAACATGGCTTTTACTCTTCCTGCTCTTCCCTATGAACTTACGGCTCTCGAGCCACACATCTCTAAAGAGACGCTCGAATTCCACTATGGCAAACACCACCAAACCTATGTCACCAACCTGAATAACATGGTTGCTGGTACCGAGTTTGAAGGTGCATCGCTTGAAGATGTAGTGAAGAAATCAAGCGGTGGTGTGTTTAATAACGCAGCACAAGTTTGGAACCACACCTTCTACTGGAACAGCCTGTCACCTAACGGTGGTGGCGAGCCCACAGGCGCTTTGGCCGACGCAATCAATGCGAAATGGGGCAGCTTCGATGCGTTTAAAGATGCTTTCAACAAATCTGCAGCAGGTAACTTCGGTTCAGGCTGGACATGGTTGGTTAAAAAAGCTGACGGTAGCGTTGATATTGTTAACACCAGCAATGCTGCTACCCCTCTTACTACAGACGATGTAGCGTTGCTAACCTGTGATGTGTGGGAACACGCCTACTACATCGACTACCGCAATGCGCGTCCTAAGTACCTAGAGAACTTCTGGAACTTGGCTAACTGGGAATTTGCGGCCAGCAACTTCGCCTAACTTGCCAGTCGGTTTCTAAGTTAAAAAACCTCGGCTCACTTAAAGGTGGCCGAGGTTTTTGTTTGGCTATTTGGTATTCAGCCAGCAAGCTTAGCTGCTTTCTATTATAATAAGTGGTTGTTTAGTTTGGCTTTATTCTACTGGCGGCGTTTTTGCTAAGTTCGGGTATGGCCATCCCAGCTTCTATTTCATGGTTTGCAAACCAGCCTTGATTCATTTCTAAGGCATATAGGGCAGGTAAATCTGGGCAGTGCGAGGCTAGGCTATGTGGCTGCATGTCTAGAATATTAATGATGATTCCTTGCTCATCAATAAAAGCAATACTTAGCGGAATCAATGTGTTTTTCATCCAGAAGCAGTAACGTGCGCTGTGCTCAAAGACAAATAGCATGCCTTGCTGTTCGGGTAGTTGGGTTCGGTGCATTAGGCCAGTAGCGCGTTGTTCCGGCGTCTTAGCAATTTCAACCGTAACGGGTTGCTGTGCTATGCGTAAAGTCGTTGTTGTTAACGTCGATGCGGTCAATGCATAAAGCGACGACGCGAAAAAAACGCACAGGGTTACCCCTAGCGCTTTAGGTGCCAAAATAAAAGCAGGGCGTAATAGCCCTAACCAACAGTGCAACATGGTTTTATAACGGGCTATCTTTTTTATAATGTTGAGAGGAATTACCCTGCCGTAATATTAAGTGCTTGTTGACCTTTAGGGCCTTGTGCAATTTCAAAGAATACTTTTTGACCCTCTTTCAATGTTTTAAACCCATTCATTTGAATGGATGAGAAATGGGCAAATAGGTCTTCTCCGCCGTTATCGGGGGTGATAAAACCGAAGCCTTTAGCGTCATTAAACCACTTAACGGTACCGGATAGCTTTTGTTCATCCCCTGTGGTGCTGGTGGTGGCCGTATTTAATTCAGACATTCGAACTGCCTCTCAACGAAATAAGTTACATAATTTA
>DATGRU010000100.1:0-11539 GCA_035303295.1 Paenalcaligenes sp. | reverse complement strand
TAGCTTGTTATTCTCGGGTGTGGCCGTCGATCCAGGAACCGGACAAATTAGTCTGCGCGCTGAGTTTCCAAACCCTGATCACTTGTTACTTCCTGGTATGTTTGTACGCGTTAGCATCAATCAAGGTGTAGATGAAAATGCGCTGCTAATCCCTGAGCAAGCTGTACAGTACTCCAGCTCGGGTGCTGCCAGCGTTATGGTGGTTAATGAAGAAGGAGTCGTAGCTGCGGTTCCTGTTCGTGTGGGTGCGAATTATGGCGAACGTATCATGATCACTGAAGGCTTAAAGCAGGGTGATCAGGTCGTGGTTGAAGGGTTCCAGAAAATTGGTCCTGGCGCTACGGTTAAGCCAATGCCATGGCAGGGCAATTCGGGGGCAGAGGACGCATCCAGTAATCAAAGTGATGCACCTGCTGCTCAAGACCAAGAGGTAGAAGCCGCCGAGCCAGCCCCAGAAACTTCTAATGCTCCCGCAAGCGAGTAAACGATATGCCACAGTTTTTTATCGAACGTCCCATTTTTGCATGGGTGGTCGCGCTGGGGATTACGCTTCTAGGCATCCTGTCGTTACAGACAATGCCCGTATCGCAGTACCCTGAAGTTGCACCGCCCTCTATAACAATTAATGCAACCTATCCAGGTGCGTCTGCTGAAGACGTAGCCAGTACCGTAGCGAGTGTGATTGAAAACGAGTTAAACGGTGCTAAGGGCTTGCTGTATTACGAGTCGGTAAGTGACTCGTACGGTGGTACGCAAATTACCGCCACTTTTGCTCCGGGTACCGATCCGGACATGGCTCAGGTGGATGTGCAAAACCGCGTTGCCAACGTTCAAGCTAAGCTGCCTGCAGCAGTTATGCAGCAGGGTTTGAAAATTGAACAAGCTAATACCGGTTTCTTGCTGGTTGTGGCGTTGTCATCCGATGATGGTACACGGGATCAAGTGGAATTAGCTGATTACATCAAGCGCAATATCCAAAATACGATTTCTCGCGTACCCGGCGTAGGTAAGTTCCAGCTGTTTGCAGCAGGGCGTGCTATGCGCATTTGGGTAGATCCCGAGAAATTGGTTAGCTACAAGATTAGTATGGCTGAAGTGAATGCAGCCATTGCTAGTCAAAACGTGCTAATTTCTGGTGGAATTTTAGGCTCACCACCCAACCCAAGCACACAACGCGTCTCGGCGCCTATTGTTGTAAATGGTCAATTGCGTACCGCGGATGAGTTTGAAAAAATCATTCTGCGCTCGAATCCCGACGGTTCGACCGTACGTGTTGCCGATGTAGCTAAAGTGGAAGTGGGGGCTGATAACTATCAGTTTGGCGCACGCTTAAATGGTAATCCGACCGCTGCGTTTGCGATTTCCTTAGCGCCCGACGCGAATGCTTTGTCTACCGCAGAAGGTATTAAGCTGCGCATGGACGAGTTAAGCGAGTTCTTCCCACCCGGCGTA
The DNA here is from genome assembly GCA_035303295.1 of Paenalcaligenes sp. Classification (GTDB taxonomy): domain Bacteria; phylum Pseudomonadota; class Gammaproteobacteria; order Burkholderiales; family Burkholderiaceae_B; genus Paenalcaligenes. Next base: position 10,087 of record DATGRU010000100.1, on the reverse strand, counting down.
AGCTACTCCATTCCATACGACACCTCACCTTACATCGAGACCTCGATCAATCAAGTGATCGCCACGCTTTTAGAAGCGATGGTGCTGGTCTTTATCGTGATGTATGTGTTCCTGCAGAATTTGCGCTATACCGTTATTCCGGCGTTAGTCGTGCCGGTGGCGATTCTTGGTGCTTTGGGTGTGATGAATGCGTTGGGCTTCTCGGTAAACGTATTAACGATGTTCGCCATGGTGCTGGCCATTGGGATTCTGGTGGATGATGCCATCGTGGTCGTGGAGAACGTTGAGCGTATTATGGCCGAAGAAGGTCTGTCGCCTAAAGAGGCGACGCGTAAGGCGATGCCTCAGATTACAGGGGCGATTGTTGGTATTACGTTGGTACTAACGGTGGTGTTCTTACCGCTGGCGTTTATGTCCGGATCAGTAGGGGTGATTTATCGTCAGTTCTCTGTGGCGATGGCCATCTCGATTGGTTTCTCAGCATTCTTGGCTTTAAGTTTCACACCAGCGTTATGTGCTACTTTTTTGAAGCCCATTCCTAAAAACATGCACAACCAAGAGCGTCGAGGCTTCTTTGGTTGGTTTAACCGTGTTTTCGGACGCATTACCTCGCGTTATGAAAGTTGGGTAGGTAAAAGTCTTCGTGCTACAGGCCGCATGATGTTGGTCTATGTAATGATGATTGTTGTGCTGGGCTTTATGTACGTGCGTATGCCTACAGCCTTCTTGCCCGACGAGGACCAGGGCTTTGCTTTGGCCAACATTGAGCTTCCAGCGGGTTCTACAGCCAACCGTACGCTTGAGATTATTGAGGAAGTGGAAGAGTACTTCAGCGCTTTGCCTCAAGTACGTGACATGGTTGCGGTACAGGGCTTTAGTTTCAACGGAAACGGCCTGAACTCCGCCATCGCCTTCGTTACACTGAAAGACTTTAAAGAGCGCCCCGGTCCGGAGAACTCAGCACAAACTATTTCGGCGAATGCCAGTCAGCGTTTGTTCTTCGGTTTACCGGATGCCATGGTGTTCTCCATTGTTCCGCCTGCTATTTCTTCTTTAGGTAATGCGTCGGGTTTTGACATGCGTTTAGAAGATCGGGCTGAGAACGGACAAGCTGCTCTTTCTGCGGCAACCCAGCAATTGCTGCAAATGGCGAATGAAAGCCCGATTCTGACCCAAACTCGTGTAACGGGTCTTGGTCCAGGTCGTCAGTGGAACCTGAAGATTGATCGCGAGAAAGCGGCTATTCAAGGCGTAAACTTTGATGAAGTGGCTCAACTTATCAGTACCGCACTGGGTTCCGCCTATATCGGTAAGTACACCAATAACGGTTGGGTTGAAAACATCTGGGTTCAGGCAGAAGATAAGTTCCGAATGAACATTGAAGATGTCATGAAGCTTAATGCGCGTAATCGCATGGGTGAAATGGTGCCCTTATCGACAATTGTTACTGCAGAGTCTGTGCAGGCCCCTGTTCAGGTCGTGCGCTACAACAGTTATCAATCGGTACGTATCGGTGGCGAAGCAGCCCCTGGTTACACCACTGGGGAAGCGATGGCTGAAATGGAGCGTCTAGTTGGTGAACTGCCAAGTGGCTTCGGTTTCGAGTGGACAGGGCTGTCTTATCAAGAGATTCAGGCTGCAGGGCAAAGTACAGTGTTAATCACGCTATCAGTATTGATCGTGTTTATGGTGTTAGCTGCGCTGTATGAAAGTTGGGCAATCCCGTTATCTGTCATGTTGGCGGTACCGCTAGGGGTGCTTGGCGCGGTGTTGCTCACCACGTTGAAAGGCATGCCAAATGACGTGTATTTCCAAGTGGGTATTGTTACGGTAATTGGTTTGTCAGCTAAGAATGCGATTCTGATCGTGGAGTTTGCTAAAGATGCTTACGCTCAGGGCGAAGACCTTTACTCTGCAACAATCAACGCGGCACGTAAGCGTTTCCGCCCCATTCTAATGACCTCATTTGCCTTTATTTTAGGGGTCTTGCCTTTGGCCATTTCCACCGGAGCGGGTGCAGCGAGTCAGAACGCGGTGGGTATTGGCGTGATGGGCGGTATGCTGGCAGCAACACCGCTGGCGGTGATGTTTGTGCCAACTTTCTTTGTGGTAGTCATGAAAGTATTTAAAACCAAACCGAAATTATTGGGTGCACAAGCCGAGACTTCCGCACCATCGGAGGTGAAGTAATGACGACTGCAACCATGAAGTTTAAATTGTCAGCCGTGTGCACTGCAGTGCTGTTAAGCGCTTGCTCACTAGCGCCCACTTACCAGCAACCCGCTGCGCCTATCCCTTCTAGCTATCCTGCTTACTCTCAGGAAGCGCAGGCTGAAGGGGCAGAACAGCTAGGTGTTGATGAGTTGGGCTGGGTCGATTTTTTTAACGACCCCCGCTTACAAGCAATCATTGCACTAGCACTCGAAAATAACCGTGACATTCGTATTGCGGTAGATCGCGTGCAAGAAGCGCAGGCTCAATACGGCATCGTCCGCAGTGATCAGTTTCCGTCGATTGGGGCTGGCGCTACAGGGCAGATAGTTCGTAATCCAGAAGAGTTGCGTATGGGTGGGCCTAACTCACCCTCGGTAAGCCGTACGTATCAGGCGGGGATCGGCTTAACATCCTTTGAAATCGACTTTTTTGGTCGACTGCGTAACTTAAGTGCCGCTGCGTTGGAACAGTATTTGGCTACCGAGGCGGCTCAACGGGCCGTGCGTATTAACGTCGTTGCCCAAGTGGCTGAAGCATACTTCCGCTTGCGTGCAGCCCAAGAGATGCAAACGCTGATGCAGCGCACCGAAAAAAGTCGGGGCGAAACATTGCGCCTAATTCAGCTTATGTACGATGTGGGTACAGCCTCGTCCTTAGAGCTAGACCAAGCGACGCTACAGTTGCAAACCGTACGTGCCGATTTGGAGCAAGCCAAGCGCGAGGAGGCCAGAGCGCTGAATGCGTTGATGTTATTAACCGGAACGGAGCTACCAGAGGACTTACCCGAAGGGCAGCCTTTTGGTCCAGATCAATTGGTGGCCGAGATTCCAGTGGGCTTACCCTCTGATCTGCTACAGCGTCGTCCTGACTTAATTGCCGCCGAGCACGCTTTGCGTGCAGCTAACGCGAATATTGGGGCAGCACGTGCAGCATTTTTCCCGTCCATCTCCATAACCGGTTTGTTGGGTTTTGCTAGTGGGTCGCTTGATAACCTATTTGGCTCATCTCATCGGTTTTGGCAGTATTCCCCACAGCTTACTATGCCGCTGTTCACGGGCGGTGGCATTCGGTCAGGGCTGGATTTAGCCGAAGCGCGAAATAATATAGCGGTGTCTCAGTACGAGCAAAGCATTCAAAACGCCTTCAGAGAGGTGGCCGATGCCTTAGCCGGAGAGGCCACTTACGATCAGCAGCTTGCAGCGATACGCGAAATGCTACGTGCGGCAGATGGTAGCCTGCGTACGGCGAACCTACGTTACGAAACGGGAGTTGATAGCTTTTTACAGGTACAAACCGCTGAGGTTAATCTGTACAGTGCACAGCAGGTGGGTGTGCGCATTGGGCTTGAGTTCCTATTAAATCGTATCGAGCTCTATAAAGCGTTGGGCGGGGGTTGGGCATTGCCTGAAACTGCAGCTGAAGTTCAGCAAGAAAGAGAGCCAACGTAAATAATGCGATAATACCCCTTTGGTTTTTTATTCTGGAGGGGTTTTAGCCATGATTGAGCTTGGCGTTAATATTGATCATGTGGCTACGCTGCGTCAGCAACGGCTTACCACGTATCCTGATCCGCTCGTTGCCGCACAACGGGCGGAGGATGCTGGTGCTGATTTAATAACCCTGCACCTACGTGAAGACCGTCGGCATATACAAGATGCTGACGTTTTCGCTATGCGTCCGCTACTACGCACTCGTATGAATCTAGAGTGTGCAATCACCTCGGAAATGTTGGATATCGCCTGCAGGGTAAAGCCACAAGACGTGTGTCTGGTTCCTGAAAAGCGAAATGAGCTCACCACCGAGGGTGGTCTTGATGTTATTGGACATTTCGATCAAGTCAAAGCAGCGGTATCGCAATTACAAGCGGCTGGGATTCGTGTTTCGTTGTTTATCGATGCCGAAGCCGCACAGATAGAAGCCGCTAAAAAAGCTGGGGCAACAGTCATTGAGCTGCATACGGGTGCCTACGCGGATGCCCAAACGCCTGAACAAGCAGAGTCACTATTGAATCGAATTCGTGAAGGGGCAGCCGCAGGGGTTGCGTTGGGCTTCAGAGTCAATGCTGGTCATGGTTTGCATTACGGCAACGTTCAGGCAGTTGCCAGTCTTCCCGGAATTGCGGAATTAAATATCGGTCATGCGATTGTTGCCCAAGCTGTTTTCGATGGCTGGGATAAAGCCGTACGCGACATGAAAGCCTTAATTGTTACGGCTGCTAAGCAGAGAGTTTAAAGTCATACTATTAACACTTATTGTGCTGCCGATTGCTTTATCGGTAGGCACGCTCAACAGATAAGGGTGTATATGTCAGTCGTTTCTACGTTATTGAGTCGTAACTCTGTTAAGTTTGTACAAGGCCCCGCGCCGTCTCAGGCAGATCTTGAGCAAATACTGCAGGCTGCCATGGTGGCACCAGATCACGGGCGCTTACGCCCTTGGCGATTCAAGATCATTCGTGATGATGCGGTGCCAGCTTTAGGTGAGTTAGCCATTCATTCGATGCAAGCAGAAGGAAAGCCGCTAACCGATGAAAAGGCGGCTTCAGTCAGAGAGTGGTTAAAAAGTGTGCCTTTGATGTTGGCCGTAGCATGCCATATCGATCACAGCAATGAAAAAATTCCAGAAACCGAACGCATCATTGCAACAGGTGCTGCGGTGATGAATATTTTAAATGCCGCCCATGCACTGGGCTATGGTGCATATTGGAGTACAGGTTTAGGTACCTATACCGACAATGTACCCGAGCAACTGGGCTTCGATGAGCTTGATTATCATTTCATGGGCTTTGTTATTCTTGGCACGTTACCCGAACGTGTTCCTGCTAAAGAGCGTCCTTCGTACACCGAGTTTGTTTCCGAGTGGAAGCCCTAAATAGCAGCAACTACGATTAGCTTTAGTTGTATTACATGCCGTTCACATAAGTCATTGTGGCTTATTTGAGCGGCTTTTTTCTGAGGGACTATACTGAAGGGTGGGCTGCTGTAATGGCCCTCTGTTTTATTACTATCAGAAAGGTGAAACATGAAATACGAATTTATTGTTCCAGACATGACCTGCGGGCACTGCGTTAACACATTAAAGGAGTCTATTTTATCGGTTGCACCTCAAGCTACAGTGACAGGTGATCCAGCAACCCATTGGCTAAGTATTGATAACGTCGATGATGCGCCTGCACTCATGATGGCAATGCAACAAGCGGGTTACTCACCCCGACGGGTTTAAAAATGCTTCGGTGCGTTGTAAGCTAACAAGCGATCGTTACCCTAAACCCTCGTTATAGACGGAGAGATCATGCAAGAAGCTCAATTTGATGTGGCTGTTATCGGTGCAGGCACAGCGGGGCTCAATGCCTACCGTTCAGCAAAAAAAGCAGGCAAATCAGCCGTGTTAATTGAGGATGGGCCTTACGGCACCACGTGCGCAAGAGTAGGGTGCATGCCATCGAAATTACTTATTGCTGCAGCCGATGCCGCGCATCAGAGCTCATTAATGCCCGAGTTTGGCGTGCATATCGACGGTTCCGTGCGTATAGAGGGTACGGAAGTGATGCAGCGGGTAAAAAGCGAGCGGGATCGCTTTGTCAGTTTTATTCTGGACGATATTGAAGCAATGGACCCTGCTGAGCGTTTACGCGGCACGGCAAGTTTTGAAGACGACCAGCATCTTATTGTTGGTGGCCATACGCGAGTGCAGGCCAGCGCTTTTGTGGTGGCAACAGGTACCTCGCCAGTGATTCCACCTGAAGTCGTTACGCTGGGTGATCGAGCCATCATTAATGACGATGTTTTTTATTGGGATGACTTACCTAAGAGTGTAATTGTGTTAGGTGCGGGTGTTATTGGTTTAGAGTTAGGTCAGGCCTTAGCCCGGCTAGGTGTAACCGTTACGCTTGTTCACCGTAGTGAAAGTTTGGCTGGTATCAGCGATCCAGAAGTTAAAAAGCATGCCCGAGAAGCGTTTGTACAAGAGCTCGATATTCGTTTCTCTACTAAAATTCTGGGTGCTACCACGTTAGATAACGGGGTAGAACTCGAGCTAGAGGGGCCTGAGGGCAAAAGCCGTGTACAGGCCGACTATGTGCTGTGCGCCACAGGACGGCAAGCTAATCTTGATGCCTTATCCTTAGAAAACACCTCTGTGGTTTTTAACGAGAGGGGTAGACCTAAGTTTGATGCAACAACGTTAAAAATTCATACCGAGAATCCTGAAACTGCTATTTTTTTCGCTGGTGATGTGAATGGAATGGCTCCTGTACTGCACGAAGCGTCAGACGATGGCCGTATTGCAGGTAGCAATGCAGCGGTATGGCCTCAAGAGCCAATTGCCCATCCACGGCGAGCGCCTATGGCAGTGGTGTTTAGCGACCCTCAAGTGATGACAGTAGGTAAACGCTTTGCAGAGTTAGAGTCCAATATACTTATTGGCCAAGTGGCGTTTTCAAATCAGGGCAGATCACGCATTATGCTAAAAAACAAGGGGATGCTGCGAGTATATGCGGACCCTAACACCGAGGTTTTTTTAGGCGCAGAGATGGCTGGGCCTGCAGCCGAACACATCGCTCATTTGTTGGCTTGGTGTGTACAGCAAAAGTTAACGATTAGCCAGATGTTGGCGATGCCGTTTTACCATCCTGTTATTGAAGAGGGAGTGCGAACGGCGTTGCGGGGTGCGCGAAAGCCTAAGTGATGCTGGTTACAGTATGTCCCGTACAGCGTCAGTAAGTCGATCAACCGATTCAGAATCAGAAGCTAAGATACGAGCCTTGCCTTCAGCATCAAAAATATAAATGCCCCGACTATGGGCTACATCGTAATGCTTTTCGTCGGGGTTTTCAGGCTTGGTGATTTGATATGCAACCCGATAACGTCGTGCAACGCTAGCAATAGTGCGCTCATTTCCCGTTAGACCTATAGCGTTTGTGTCGAAGGCTTTGACATAGGCATCAAGCACTTCAGGTGTGTCGCGGTGCGGGTCAACGCTAACAAATAAGACGCTTACTTGTTCTCCGTCGTCCCCTAAACGATGCACAACTTCCGATAGTTGCGCCATCGTAGTGGGACAAATATCAGGACAACTGGCGTAACCAAAGAACATCAGTACTACTTTTCCTTTGAAGTCGTCCTGAGTAACTTGCTTATTCTCACTGGTGGTTAGCTCAAACCGTAGGTCGGGTAAAAAGCCGCGCACGGGGTGTAGCGTTGATTCTGCTTTGGGTTGCGTGGAAAACAACGCAGCCAGAGCGAGTAGCCCTGTTGCTAAGACACGTGGGAATCGTTGGCGGCGTTGTTGCACTTGCATGAATACTTATTCCTATCTATCAGTTAGTTTGCATACCACTGTGACGCAATAGCGCCTCAATGGAAGGCTCTCGGCCTCTGAATGCTTTAAATGAGTCGGCAGCAGGTCGCTCACCGCCTACAGCTAAAATTTCTGTTAAGAAGCGTTGGCCTACCGTGTCGACTAAGGTATCGCGAGAGCCGTTGTCGGTTTGGGTGGCGTTTTCTTCAAAGGCACCATATGCATCGGACGACAATACTTCTGCCCATTTGTAGCTGTAATAACCAGCGCCGTAGCCTCCCGCAAACAAATGCGAAAAAGCGTGAGGGAAACGATGCCAAGTTGGAGGCAAAATAACGGCTACCTCGCTGCGTACTTGGTCCAGTGTTTCTAGGACGTCCTGTATTGATAGCCCATGGCTTTCGTTATGAATCAACATATCGAATAGGGCGAATTCAAGTTGGCGCACCATTTGCATGCCACTTTGGAAGTTTTTTGCGGCCAACAGTTTCTCGTAGAGCTCATAGCTTAACGGCTGACCGGTGCTGACGTGACTCGATAACTGTTGTATGACAGGCCATTCCCAGCAAAAGTTCTCCATGAATTGTGACGGCAGTTCAATGGCATCCCACTCGACTGCAGAGAAAGCCGATACCGCTGGCTCATCAACGGCAGACAGCAGGGCATGTAAGGCATGACCACTCTCGTGAAAGAGGGTAATAACGTCATCATGGGTAAGTAGTGCTGGGGTGTCGCCTTGGGGGGTACTGAAGTTACATACGAGATAGACCACGGGTAATACCGTTTCTGCGGACGTTACACGACGATTACGCTCGCCGTTTACCCATGCTCCGCCTCGTTTACCTTTACGTGCGTAAAGGTCGATATAAAGATGTCCAACTGTGTTTCCATCTTTGTTCAACACGTCATATGCCGTGACGTCTGGGTGCCATGTCGAGGCTTGAGTTGGTTTTAAGCTAACTCCAAATAGACGGTTTACGACGTAGAATAAGCCATTTAAGACTTGGGGTTCTGTGAAGTATTGTTTGACTTCATCTTCAGAGTAAGCGTAACGCGCTTGGCGTAAACGCTCGGCCACAAAGGCTACATCCCAAGGTTGAAGCTCCTGCATGCCCAACTCTTGCTGCGCAAACTCTTCCAGCTGTTTAAGATCGGCTTTGGCAAAGGGTAGGGCTTTATCAGCCAAGTTTTTCAGGAACCCTAATACTTCATCTGGGCTGTTGGCCATGCGTGTTTCAAGACGCATGTGTGCGAAGCTTGAGTAGCCAAGCAGCTTAGCTTCACGGGCACGCAGGCTGAGTAGCTCTTCAATAATAGATGAGTTATCTAGCTGTGCATTGTCAGTTTGCTCTGAAGCCACCGTAGCATATGCTTTATATAAGGTAGCACGCAGCTCGGGGTTTTCTGCGTACTGCATGACGGGCAGGTAACAAGGCATTTTAAGTGTTAGCAACCAGCCTTGTTTTCCTGCGTTTTGGGCTGCATCGTGAGCAGCTTGTAAGACATCGTCAGGAATGCCTTTAAGTTCAGACGCATCATCGATCAGTAGTGTCCAGCCATCAATGCTATCGAGTACATTTTCTGAAAAGCGCTGTGAAGCAGCGGCTTGGCGCTCGGAAATTTCGGCATACTCTTCACGGTCTGTTCCCTGAAGCTCTACACCACTTAAGCGGAAGTCACGTAAAGCCAGATTGAGAACACGTTGTTGAACTGCGGTTAGTTGTTCGTATTCTGGGCTAGCAACCAGCGCCTTATAGTGGCGATACAGGGACTCGTTTAAGCCCAACCACGTCCCGAACTCGGTTACCTTAGGCAAGCAGGCGTTATACGCGTCTCGCAACTCAGGCGTGTCGACGACGGAATTCAAATGGCCAACAATGGTCCAAGCACGCCAAAGTTGCTCGGTTGCATCGTCAAGTCGTGTAACCACAGACTCCCACGAGCTGTCCGACTGCTGCGCAATCGCATCAACAGTGGTTTTGGCATGGTCGAGTAGGTGATCAATTGCTGGCACTACGTGCTCGGGGCGGATATCAGCGTACTTAATGAGTTCGTTGATAGGAGCAAGTAAAGGATTATTCATTGTGTTCACGCATTTAATTGAGCAGCGCGGCGCTCGGCTGCCTCAAGGGTATTAACCAAAAGCATTGCAATGGTCATGGGGCCGACGCCGCCCGGTACGGGGGTAATGCCGCCGGCTACGGCAAGAGCGCCTTCAAAGTCGACGTCGCCGGTTAACTTGCCGTTTTCTAAACGATTGATACCGACGTCAATTACGATTGCACCGGGTTTAATCATGTCGGCGGTGATCATGTTTGGCTTGCCGACGGCAGCAACCAAAATGTCGGCGCGTTTGGTTTGAGCGGCTAAGTCACGTGTTTTTGAGTTGCACAACGTGACTGTAGCCCCAGCCGCTAGTAATAGTAGCGCCATCGGCTTGCCTACAATATTACTGGCACCAACGATGACCGCTTCAGCCCCGCGTAGCGGAACATTTTCAGACTCAAGAATCTTCATCACGCCGTAGGGCGTACACGGTCTAAATAAGGGGCGGCCAGTCATAAGCAGACCCGCA
>DATGRU010000099.1:0-2042 GCA_035303295.1 Paenalcaligenes sp. | reverse complement strand
GAGCGTGTGAAAAATTAAGGCGGGTACACCGGCAATGGTGACAAGGGTAGAGACGAACTCGGCATCAAAAGCCAGTTTGCGTTTTCCCCATAAAAAGCCCACACCGCCACACATGACTAAGGGGGCGACGGTTGCCAGAGCAGTAATATAAACAGAAAACAGATTCAGCATGACAACGGCTTAGCTGCGTGAGACCCGAAAAAGAAGGAACTGAGAACTCATTAGGCTGAGCACACCTTGCCCGCAGGCGACTAGCCTGTGGCCATGAATAACACAGCGCCTTGGTGATAAGGCGCTGGGCATGGCCAGAGTGCGCTGGCTAATGAGATAAAGGCGAAATCTTACACTGATATAGCTTGATTAAGCACTTTAGGTGTCCATGTTGCCTAAAGTGCACTGGCTTCATTCAGTTGTTTCAGCTCCTCAGCCGACAAACTTAGCTGTGCAGCACGGATCAGGCTTTCAAGTTGTTCTAAGCGGGTGGCACTGGCAATGGGGGCACTGACCCCTTTTTGTGCCATCACCCATGCCAGCGCGATTTCAGCTGGACTGGCTTGGTGGGTGGCTGCTACATCGTCGAGAGCCTGAAGAATGGCATAGCCACGATCGTTTAAATACTTGCTTATACCCTCGCCGCGTGGGCTTTGGTCTAGGTCAGCGGCGCTGCGGTATTTGCCGCTTAAAAAACCACTGGCCAAGCTGAAATAAGTGATGACGCCCAAATTTTCGTTCATCGCTAAGTCTTGTAGGGGCCCTTCAAAACTATCGCGGTCATAAAGGTTGTATTCGGGCTGCAAAACCTCGTAGCGAGCCACTCCCAGTTGTTTTGACATATCCAGTGCTTGCTGCACCTGTTCTGCAGAGTGGTTGGAAGCGCCAATGCTACGCACCTTACCGGCCTGAATAAGTTTGTCGTAGGCCATCAGGGTCTCGTCTAAGGGTGTTGCCTCGTCATAAATATGCGAGAAATACAGGTCGATATGATCCACCTGTAGGCGTCGTAGCGAATCGTTAACGGCGCGCTCAATCCACTGTGCCGATAAGCCTTGGCCATCGGGCATTTCCATGCCTACCTTGGTGATAATAATTAGTTGGTCACGTTTACCGCGCGAGGCGAGCCATTCGCCAATAATCGTCTCAGAGTCGCCACCGCTGTTGCCGGGAACCCAAGTGGAGTACATATCTGCGGTGTCGATGGTTTCAAAACCCGCTTCCACAAAGCGATCCAGTAGTTCGAAGGAGCGTTGCTTATCAGCCGTCCAACCAAAGACGTTACCGCCAAATACAAAAGGAGAAATGGATAGTCCTGAACGGCCTAGTGGTCTTTTTGCCATGGTGACTCCTGAGATGGGGGGTTGGGCAAGGAGAGGTTCCATCATAGCAGCCTGTTGTGAAGCCTTAGTTAAGGCTTAAATATCAGCGTCATCACTACCCTGTTCCGCATCTAACAACTTTAAAAGGCGGTCCCTTGTATGGGTTGCGTGTTGGTGTATGAGATCCACAAAATCGTCTGTGTGGCCTAAGGTGAATGCTTGAGCGAGTTTGATATGTTCATTCTGTGGTTGCTCCACGTTACCCGTCAGACGGCTTTCAGTTCGTGTGTAAAGTTCAATCAAATTATATGAATGGCTCCAGGCCCGTAAATGATGCGGGCACTCGGAAGGGCTCAGTAGAGCGATGTGAAAAGAGGTATGTAGATCGTGCCAGTCAGAAAAGCTTGATGGATTATTCACTTCTGGCAGCGAGGACATTTCATGGGCTATACGATAAACCTCTGCGATGTCGCCTTCGGTACGTTTATTAATCGCTCGTCGAGCCAGTTCTGTTTCAAGCAAACAGCGTAAATCAAAAACTTCTTCAATTTGTTTGGGATCGAGTGATATCACCGCATAGCCGTGGTGGGGGCGGGACATTACTAGCCCGTCGGCCTCTAAGCGCGATAAAGCTTCTCGTAAAGGGCTACGGCTAACGCCTAGACTTGCGGCAAGATCCTCTTGGCGCAACACCTGACCCGGTTTAAATATGCCATTAAAAATAGCTTT
>DATGRU010000098.1:0-6108 GCA_035303295.1 Paenalcaligenes sp. | reverse complement strand
GATTCGAAAATAATTCGCACACTAGATATCTATACATAACTTCGCTACAATAGCACGTTGATTTGAAGCCTACGCTGTTTTAAATCAATGCATTTTTCTACGATTATGTATCACATAGTTGTAGTGCCTCAGGTTACTTAGCAGTAACCCGACTGTTAGTAGTCGACACACCCATGCCCGTCCTGAAAAGGTTGGGGGACAATTCAGCTATTTAATATAAGTAGCCAGCATCAGGCCTGCTGTGGCCGATAAAGCTTTATCTGTAGTGCTTTATAGGCATTGTGAATGTCTTTTGGTATTGATCCAAAAGGCCGGCTTTTTTTGTTTTTTGTAAGTAGCGGTTATGGGTGTTGCGGCATGCAATGGGGTTATGGCCGCCCATCACTTAGTGTGGAAACGGTCTCTTCGATGGGCTTAATAATGAATAACGCAAGCCTGTAGAGTGCTAAAAGGGATTTATCAAAGCATGCAAGAAACAGAGTTTTTTCAGCTTTCCTCGTCGACTGCCATATTGCTACTGGTTGGTTTTTATGTAGCTACTTTCCTGATGACTTTATTGATCAGTAGGAAAAATGAAAACGTTGATGGTTATATGGTGTCAAACAGCGCGGTGGGCTTCGGCTTATCGGCTGCTAGTATGATTGCGACGTGGATTTGGGCTGCTTCGTTTTACGCCAGTGCAACATCTGGCTATACCTATGGCCTGTCGGGGCCCATTCATTATGGGTTCTGGGGGGCGTTAATGATTCTCTTTATTTACCCCTATGGACGGCGTTTCCGGGCCTTAGCGCCTGAAGCGCACACCTTGGCGGAAATTATTCACGCGCGTCACGGTAGTTCTAGCCAGTTGATTATGGCGGTTTCTAACCTTGTGGGCAGTTGTATTAGCTTGATGGTTAACTTTACCGCTGCCGGTGCGTTGGTCTCCATTCTAAGCCCGCTTACCTTTATTCAAGGTGTGTTAATTGCAGGCTTAGGGGTACTGTCGTACACCTTATGGTCGGGTTTCAGGGCTTCCGTGCTTACTGACTTTGCTCAGTTAGTGGCCATGATTCTATCGGCTGTGGTCATCATCCCGTTAATCTTCTTTAACGCGGGTGGGCCAGACCTGATCGCTGACAACATGTGGCGATTGTCTGACGAGCAGGCTAACTTCTTCTCTACCGAAGCCATTCTGCATCAAGGGGCACCTTACTTTGTGGCAGTGTTAGCGTACGCCATTGGTAACCAAACCATCGCTCAGCGCTTATTTGCGGTGCGTGAAGACCTGATTAAATCCACATTCTTAACCGCTACGGTGGGTTACGGTGCTGTGGTTATTGGTCTTGGTATGTTGGGTCTTCTGGCTTTGTTTACAGGGTTGCAGCCTGCGGGTGGTGATATGAACAATATCATTCCGCAAATGGCGTCTACTTACTTGCCTCCTATTGGCATTGTGTTGTTCTTTATTTTGGTTGTGGGCTCCTTATCATCCACTGCAGACGCTGACTTATGTGCGCTGTCTGCCATTGTGATGACGGATATCTACGGTAAGAACATTGCTAAGGGCAAGCCAAACCCACAGCGTATGTTGTGGTGGGGCCGCTTCACTATGATTATTGCCACCATGCTGGGGGTTATTTTCGCAAGCTTGCGTTTAGACATTCTAGTCATGCTGGTTTTTGTGGGTGCGTTGTGGGGCGCAATTGTGTTCCCTGTAATTGCTAGCTTCTTCTGGGATCGTGTAACGAATACCGCCTTTACCAGTGCGGTCGTTGCTGCGGTCGTTTTGTTTACGCTTGTGCGTTTCGAGCTTGTTCCCATGATTGGCGTGATTGCTGTGTTTTTTGAGCTGATGTCTAGTGTGGGTGGTGGCGTTGTCGCCGGTTTAATGATGTTCGCCTTCTTTGGGCGTCGCTTTGCCTTGTTTGCAGGAACCATTGTTACGTTTGTGTTGGCTTACTACTTTACCGGCTTCCTGCGCGACTACACGGTGTTGTTGGGCTCGTTAACGGCGTATGGTACAAGTGCATTAGTGTGCACTCTAATCAGTCTGCGTAATACCGAGCGGTTCGACTTTAGTTTGTTGGCGAAGCGGGTAACGGCGTTCCAGCAAGAGCAAGAGCAAATGATTCAGCCAACTGCTCATGCGGAACCTAAGGCTTAAATCGGTAACGACACAAAGGAATAACCATGAATTGGATCGTATTTTATATTTTGGTGTGGCCAGTTATTTCCGCCGGAATATTAGCATTGTTAATTTTTTCATTAGTACGAGATTTACGTGCTGCAAAGCGTGAAGGGCGGGAAATGGTTTAACCATTATTTTTATAATAACCCTATAAAATAAGAAAAGCCGTGCTGTAAATAGCACGGCTTTTTTTGTTTTTTCTACGTTAATTAATTAAGAAATTATCTTATTTTAATTCGTTAATTATTAAAAAAATAAGACATGTATTTTTCATTTATGGCTCGCTATTAGCAATAACCCTTTTTGGGGAAAACACCGATCTAAATCCCCACAACGTGTGGCTACACTGGGTATCCCGTGTATCGACACGCTGTAGTTGCTGCCCAGCTTTTACATTCTAAGCGAAAGCGCATCGGAGACATTTTTATGATAAAACGCCTAAAAGGGAAGTTTTTATTAACCGCTGTAGCATTAAGTTTGGTAGGTGGAGCAAGTTTGGCGCAGGCGCAAGACCTGATTATCGCCCTCAGAGCAGAGCCGTCCGCAATGGACCCGCAGTTTCACTCTCTAACCCCCAATACCCAGTTATCCGAAACGATTTTTGATCCGCTCGTGCGCACAGATAAATTAGCGCAGCCTGTACCTGCCTTGGCTGAGTCGTGGGAAGTAGATGGCAACGAGTGGACCTTTCATTTGCGTAAAGACGTGACGTTTACCGACGGAAAGCCCTTTACGGCTCAAGATGTGATTTTTACCTATGAGCGGGTACCCAAAGTACCCAATAGCCCGTCTTCGTATGCCTTGTATTTAAGTACCATCGACAAGTTAGAAGCTGTTGATGATCACACTTTAAAGATCTACACCAAAGGGCCGTCTCCGGTATTGCTGCCTAACCTATCCATGGTGCCGATCATGTCCAGTGAGGCGGCAGCTGGTGAGGCCCCTGAAGGTAAAACAACGGTACAGCTAAACAGTGGCGACGGTTTAATTGGTACGGGGCCTTATAAATTTGTGTCGTGGCGTCGCGGCTCTGAAATTGTGCTAGAGCGTAACGATGATTACTGGGGTGAAGTACCAGCATGGGAGCGAGTCATCTATCGGCCCATTACCAACCCTGCTGCACGTGTGGCGGCACTGTTAGCGGGCGATGTGGATGTAATTGAAGATCCACCCACCGATGATCTGGCACGCTTAAAGTCCAATGACAACTTGTATGTGCAAGAAACACCTTCTTTGCGCATTATTTATGTGGCGTTGAATCAGGGTGAAGAGCCTCCTGCTGGGATGAAAGCCCCTGACGGCAAAAACCCATTAACGGATAAACGTGTACGTGAAGCTTTATCGTTAGCAATCGACCGCGAGGCCATTGTCGAACGGATTATGGGTGGCTCTGCTGCTCCGGCGGGGAACTTGCTGGCTTACCCGGGTTTTGGTGCAGCTGAATCCTTGAAGGAAGCGGCTAAAGCAGATCCTGAGCGTGCTAAGGAATTATTGGCTGAGGCTGGTTACCCAGACGGGTTTAGTATGACCTTGGGTTCGCCCGCCGGACGCTACACCAATGACCAGCGCATCGCTCAAACCGTGGCGGCTATGTGGGCGCGCATTGGGGTGAAAGCCGAAGTGGAAACGGCTGCACCGTCGGTGTTCTTTAAGCAGCGAGATCAATACGCCTTTAGTACGTATTTGGCGGGGTGGGCAGTTAGCTCCGGTGAAATGATCAACCCGCTTAAGGCTTTGGTGATGACCAAATCTCCAGAAGATGGATATGGTACGACCAATTGGAGTAAGTACTCGAATAAAACGCTGGATGACATGATCCTTGAGGCTTCAAGTACCTTGGATGATGAAAAGCGGGCTGCCATTCTGGAGAAAGCCGGTGAAACGGTCATTCATGACTATGGTATTTTGCCGTTGCAATTCGAGATGTCGGTATGGGCTATGAAAAAAGATATTCATTACGAAGGCCGAGCCGACCAGTTCACCTTAGCGCAAGACTTTAAGCCTGCTCCTTAAGTAAGCGAGGTGTCCTATTGTGTTGACCACAATAATCCGACGCCTCATACAGACCGCAGTTGCCGTGCTGGTGATGTCAGCACTGGTATTCTGCGGCCTGTATATGATCGGCGATCCGGTTTCCATGCTAGCCAGTCCCGAGGCATCCGAGTTAGAACGTGAGGCCATACGGCGCAATTTTGGGCTCGATTTGCCCCTGTGGACGCAGTACGGCATATTTTTGAGTAAAGCCATACAGCTGGACTTTGGTAACAGCTTTTTAAACGGCGAATCGGCAATGCTGCTGATTCTTGAGCGTATGCCCGCCACGCTTGAGCTAGCCACCATGGCAATGCTGATGTCCTTGCTGATCGGTGTGCCCCTGGGTATTTATGCCGGTTTACGGCCCAATAGCGTCGGCGCTAAGTCGGTGATGGCAGGTTCGGTATTGGGTTTTTCGTTGCCTAATTTCTGGGTAGGCCTGATGCTGATCATGGTTTTTGCCGTCATGCTGGGCTGGATGCCAGCAGGAGGGCGTGGTCCAACCATGGATTTTGGGCCGATTGAGTTAAGTATTTTTAGTTGGGATGGCTTGCGACATTTGTGGTTGCCTGCCGCCACCATCGCTACCGCCAAATGTGCGCTGATTATTCGTGTCACGCGTGCGGCGACGCGAGAGTGTTTGCCACAAGACTTTATTAAGTTTGCTCGAGCCAAGGGTTTGCGAGAACGCCGGGTGTTAAGTGTGCATTTACTGAAAAATATTCTGATCCCCATCGTCACGATTGGTGGTCTGGAGTTCGGGCAGGTGATTGCTTTTGCGGTGGTTACCGAAACGGTGTTCTCGTGGCCGGGTATGGGCAAGTTGTTAATTGACTCCATCATTACGCTGGATCGGCCTGTGGTTGTGGCCTATCTAATGCTTACGGTGTTCTTTTTGGCTCTGCTGAATCTAGTGGTGGATATTCTTTATACCGTTCTGGATCCGCGCGTACGTTTGGAGGGCACAGCATGAGTAAGCTGGAAACATCCGTCCCTGACGCTGGCGCTGCACCGCGTATTCAGCCACAGGGCTTGTGGTCGCAATTCATGAGTCAGTTTGTATCCAACAAATTGGCTGTGTTTGGATTGGTGCTGCTTGTAGGCTTTATCGCATTAGCTATCTGTGCTCCGTGGATTGCGCCGCAGAACCCCTTCGATATTGCTACGCTTGATATTTTTGATACCAAACTGCCGCCGGGCTCCCCAAGCAGCGATGGCAGTATGACCTATTGGTTAGGCACTGATGGACAGGCGCGGGATGTGTTTTCGGCCATCTTGTACGGCATGCGCATTAGTTTGGTGGTTGGTTTTATTTCGGTAACAGCTGCGTTTGTTATTGGCACGATGGCGGGGCTGATGGCCGCTTATTTTGGTGGCAAGCTTGATGCGCTCATTATGCGTATTGTGGACATTCAGCTATCGTTCCCCGCTATCTTGGTGGCGCTGATTTTGCTAGCTGTGTTGGGCAAGGGCGTAGATAAGGTGATCATTGCCTTAATTATTGTGCAATGGGCCTATTTTGCGCGGGCGGCGCGGGGCGCAGCCATTGTTGAGCGTAATAAAGAATACATTGAAGCGGCCCGTAGTTTGGCGTTGCCGTGGCGACGTATTTTGCGTCGGCATGTGTTTCCAAATTGCATTCCTCCATTGATGGTGATTGCCACCATTGATTTGGCACACGCGATTGCACTGGAGGCCACCTTATCGTTTCTGGGCGTAGGCGTACCGGTTACGGAGCCTTCATTAGGCATGCTAATTTCCAATGGTTTTGAGTTCTTGCTGTCGGGCTACTACTGGATATCCTTTTTTCCGGGTTTGGCCTTAGCGATTATTGTGATCGCCATCAATTTGGTGGGGGATCACTTACGGGATATTTTGAATCCCCGCAACGAGATTTAGGAGCC
>DATGRU010000097.1:0-11826 GCA_035303295.1 Paenalcaligenes sp. | reverse complement strand
AGCCCATGTTATTAACACCATGCATACGCAGTTAGAGCATGACCCTTTTCATACCTATTTTGGTGTGCCAGCGGTAGTACAACGTTTGATTGAGCAGGGGGCGTTGGGGCAAAAAAGTGGTGCGGGTTTTTATAAGAAGGTAGGACGCGATATTTTGCGCTTTGATGCGGAAACTGGCGATTACCTACCGGCCGACACCAAGGTGGACTCAGACGTACTGTCATTATTAGCCGAGCACGATCCCGCTAAGCGCTTACAAGGCTTACGTGACTCCTCTCACCCGCAAGCGCAGTTTGTGTGGGCAATACTGCGTGACACCTTCCATTACAGTGCGGTGCACTTACAGGACATTGCCGAGACGGCCCGTGACCTTGATTTGGCCATGAAGTGGGGCTTCGGTCACCAGCAAGGCCCCTTTGAAATCTGGCAAGCGGCCGGGTGGAAAACCGTAGCCGACTGGATCCGTGAGGATATCGAACAAGGTAAAACCTTAAGCCAGACGCCATTACCCGCGTGGGCGGAGTCGGGGCCTGTGGCGGAGGCACAAGGGGTGCAAACGGCAGCAGGTTCGTGGAACCCGCGAACGCAAGAGTTTGAAGGTCGTAGCAACCTGCCGGTGTATCAACGTCAGTGGTTGCCCCCATTGCAGTGGGGCGAAGCGTCGTCGCTTGGCACGCACACTGTGTTTGAGAACAAGGCAATTCGTTTATGGACGATCGATCACCCTGAAGCCAAGGGTATATTGCTGCTCTCGTTTAACACCTACATGCACACCCTTAGCCCCGACGTGATCGAAGGGGTATTTCAGGCGCTAGATTTAGCTGAAGCTGAGTACGACGCCTTGGTGATTGCGCAGCAGGGCGAGCCTTTCTCGGTGGGGGCCGACTTAAAAGCCATTATGCCGACCTTTGAGCAAGGGGGCGCGAAAGCCATTGAGCCCATCGAACGACGCATGCAAGACATGGTGCTGCGCGTGCGTTATGCCCAGGTGCCTGTGGTGGTAGCCATTGCGGGTATGGCGCTGGGTGGTGGCTGCGAATTAGCAGTGCATGCTGCGCATCGAGTGGCGCATTTAGAAAGCTACATCGGTTTAGTGGAGGTGGGTATTGGACTGGTGCCCGGTGCGGGCGGCCTGACCTATTGTGCCCGTCGTGCCGCCGAGTTGCAGCAATACGCTGCGCCAGAAGCGCCTTTACTGGCGTATCTAAAAGGTTTTGCCCAAGCGGTGGCCAGTGCGCAGGTGTCCACCTCGGCCGAGCACGCTCGTCAATTGGGTTATTTGCGTGAAGCGGATACCGTGGTGATGAATCGCAACGAGCTCTTAGCCGTAGCGGTAAACAGTGCGCGGGCCTTGGCGAACGGTGGCTATAGACCGCCACTGGCCCAGCCATTCCCCGTGGCAGGGCGTGACGCCATCGCCACCTTAAAAGTTCAGCTACAAAATATGCGCACCGGGGGCTTTATTTCGGATTACGATTTTGAGGTGGCAAGCAAAGTGGCCTACGTGTTGTGCGGTGGTGATGTGGATGCGGGCTCGATGGTGGATGAACAGTGGTTGTTGGCCCTTGAACGCGAAGCGTTTCTATGTTTATTAGAACAAGAAAAAACACAGGAACGCATTACGGGTATGTTGAAAACCGGTAAACCGGTGCGCAACTAAGTCAGCCATAAAAGGAGTTTTGTGATGAGTCAATTACAGCAAGCCTATATTGTGGCGGCCACCCGTAGCCCTATGGCTAAAGCCCCACGCGGTGCTTTTCGCCACACCCGTCCCGATGAATTGTTAGCCACGGTTATCAATGGGTTGTTGGATAAGGTTCCGAATTTAGACTCCACTGCTGTTGAAGATGCCTTGGTGGGGTGTGCCATTCCTGAGGGGCCACAAGGCTTTAATGTGGCGCGCATCGGGGTATTGCTATCGCGTTTGCCGCACACGGTGGGGGGTATCACGGTAAACCGCTTTTGTGCCTCGGGCTTAAGCGCCATTGCCATGGCGGCTGATCGCATTCGTACCGGTGAAGCTGATGTGTTAATTGCGGCGGGTACGGAATCCATGAGTCAGGTGCCGCTAATTGGGGTCAACACCTCGTTTAGTCCGGCTATTTTTACTCGCGATGAAAACATTGGTATTGCCTATGGCATGGGGTTAACGGCAGAGCAAGTTGCCCGGCAGTGGCAGGTGTCGCGAGAAGATCAGGACGCCTTTGCCTATGCCTCACACCAAAAGGCGTTGGCAGCACAACAGCAGGGCGAGTTCGACGATGAGCTTCTGCCCATTGAAGTGCACCACCGCATACCTGACTTAGCTACAGGACAAATCAAGGTGCACACCCAGCGTGTAGCGCAAGATGAAGGGCCGCGTGCCGACACCAGTCTTGAGGCCTTAGCCAAACTGCGGCCGGTGTTTGCAGCGCGGGGTAGCGTTACGGCGGGTAATAGCTCGCAAATGTCCGATGGTGCGGGGGCGGTGTTGGTGGTGTCTGAACGCGCCTTAAAAACGCATAGCCTCACCCCCTTAGCGCGTTACGTTACCTCGGCAGTACGTGGCGTGCCGCCGGAAATTATGGGGATAGGGCCTAAAGAGGCCATTCCCGTGGCCCTTAAACAAGCAGGACTACAGCTGAGTCAACTGGATTGGATTGAACTAAACGAAGCGTTTGCGGCGCAAGCCTTGGCCGTTATACGCGATGTGGGGCTGGATCCAGAGCGTGTAAACCCCTTAGGGGGCGCGATTGCGCTAGGGCATCCATTAGGGGCAACTGGGGTAATGCGGGCGGCGACAGTGGTTCACGCCTTGCAGCGTCATCAGTTGCGATACGGCATGTTAACGATGTGTGTAGGCACAGGAATGGGGATGGCAGGAATCTTCGAGCGGGTCTAACGTAAGACCGGAACATGCAGCATCAAAACCGGTTTACAGAGTGGTCACTCTGCGGTCTTGTTCTAGGGGTTTCCCCTAGTATTTAAGCGCTAGGCGGATTGAGCACTGGCGTTTTTTTTATTCGTGTGCTTTCATATATAAAAATTACTTTCATAAATGAGGTTTGCTATGACAGCTAGAGTGGCGAATAAAACAGCTGTGGTTACTGCCGCAGGGCAAGGTATTGGACGTGCTAGCGTTTTGGCCTTGGCAAAAGAAGGTGCAACCGTTTGGGCGACAGACATTAATGAGTCAGCGCTGGAATCGTTGCGTGCCGATGCCGAAGCAGCCGGTCTAAAAGTGGAAACAGCGATTTTGAACGTACGCGATGGCGCTGCAGTAGCTGCCTTTGCTGAACGTGTGGGTCGTATTGATGTGTTGTTCAACTGCGCAGGCTTCGTCGCCAGCGGTTCGATTTTGGAAGCGACGGAACAAGATTTCGACTTCAGCATGGATCTGAACGTGAAGTCGATGTTCCACACCATTAAAGCCTTTGTGCCCGCCATGATCGAGCACGGTTCAGGCTCCATCATCAACATGGCTTCTGCTGCATCCAGCGTAAAAGGTGTGCCGAATCGTTTGGTTTACGGTGCGTCTAAAGCTGCGGTGATTGGTTTAACAAAAGCAGTGGCCGCTGACTTTGTTGCCCAAGGCGTACGTTGCAACGTGATCTGCCCAGGAACAATTCAATCCCCCTCATTAAACGAGCGTATTAGCGCCCAAGCTGAGCAGTCGGGTGCCGACCAAGACGCCGTACGTAAAGCTTTTGTAGCGCGTCAGCCTGTAGGCCGTTTAGGTACAGCTGAAGAAGTAGCGGCATTAGTGGTGTATTTGGCCTCGGATGAGTCGGCCTTTGTAACCGGTGCAACGCACATGATTGACGGTGGCTGGTCGAACTAAGCCGTTTGGTGAATGCCGAGTCAATTTATTCTGAATTGGAGTGAATGAATGAAACTATTACGTGTAGGTGTAAAAGGTCAGGAAAAACCGGCCGCATTGGACGCCGAAGGCAAATTGCGTGATTTGTCATCGGTGGTTTCGGATATTGCCGGTGAGGCCTTAACCCCTGAAAACCTAGACAAACTGCGTGCAGTAGACCTAAGCAGCTTGCCTGAATTGGATGCTAACCAGCGCATCGGCGCTTGCGTAGGCAACGTGGGCAAATTTATTTGTATCGGTTTGAACTATGCCGATCACGCTAAAGAAAGCGGTGCGGATATTCCTAAAGAGCCAATCGTATTCAACAAATGGACCAGCGCCATTGTTGGCCCTAACGATGACGTGGAAGTACCACGTGGTTCCACCAAAACCGACTGGGAAGTGGAATTGGGCGTTGTGATTGGCCAAGGCGGTCGCTACATCAGCGAAGCCGACGCGATGAATCACGTTGCTGGTTACTGCGTGATTAACGACGTATCCGAGCGCGAATACCAGCTTGAGCGTGGCGGTTCATGGGATAAAGGTAAAGGTTGTGACACCTTTGGTCCTACCGGCCCCTGGTTAGTAACGAAAGACGAAGTTGAGAACCCACACAACCTATCGTTGTGGTTGGAAGTGGATGGCAAACGTTACCAAGACGGTAACACCGCCAACATGATTTTCAACATCCCGCAAATCATTAGCTACCTCAGCAATTTCATGAGCTTGCAGCCCGGTGACATTATTTCTACCGGTACGCCAGCAGGTGTAGGTCTGGGCTTCAACCCACCTGTTTACCTGAAAGAAGGCAACGTGATCACTCTGGGCATTGAAGGCTTGGGTGAGCAGCGTCAGACCGTCGTTCAGGCTTAATCGTCTCTCGCATCACGAATCAGGAATACAGAATGACGAAAATTACCTCGATGGAAGTGCGGGATATCCGCTTTCCTACGTCTGACAATCTGGATGGCTCCGATGCCATGAACCTCGACCCCGATTACTCGGCTGCGTACGTTGTATTGCATACCGACACCGAGGGCTTAGAGGGACACGGTTTGACCTTCACGATTGGCCGCGGAAATGATATTTGCTGCGCCGCCATTCGCGCCATGGAGCATCTGGTTGTTGGCTTGGATCTGGCTTGGGTAGCTGAAGACATGGGTCGCTTCTGGCGTCACATCACCAGCGACAGCCAATTGCGCTGGATTGGTCCGGACAAAGGTGCCATCCATTTGGCGACTGGCGCTGTTGTGAACGCAATGTGGGACTTGTGGGCTAAATCCGAAGGCAAACCCGTATGGCGTTTGGTAGCGGACATGTCCCCCGAAGAGATCGTAAAACTAATCGACTTCCGCTACATCACCGACTGCATTACACCGGAAGAAGCGCTAGAGCTTCTGCGTAGTCGTGAAGCAGGTAAAGCCGAGCGTATCGCTGAGTTGGAGCAGAACGGTTACCCCTGCTACACCACCTCGGCTGGCTGGTTGGGTTACGACGACGAGAAACTGCGTCGTTTGGCTCAAGAGGCTGTGGATGCGGGCTTTGACTACGTGAAACTGAAAGTGGGTCGTGATCTGGAAGACGATAAACGTCGTCTGGCGATTGCTCGTGAAGTATTGGGCGATCGTAACTTGATGATTGATGCGAACCAAGTTTGGGAAGTGGATCAAGCCATCGACTGGCTGGAGCAGTTGGCTTTTGCTAAACCGTGGTTTATTGAAGAGCCTACGAGTCCCGACGACGTAGCGGGTCACCGCAAAATCCGCGAAGCCATGAAAGGCAAAATGCAGGTGGCTACCGGTGAAATGTGCCAGAACCGCATCATGTTCAAGCAATTGATCATGGAAGGCGCGGTAGACGTGGTGCAAATTGACGCTTGCCGTTTAGGTGGCGTTAACGAAGTGCTGGCCGTGATGTTAATGGCTGCGAAATACAACCTGAAAGTGTGCCCTCACGCGGGTGGCGTGGGCTTGTGCGAATACGTTCAGCACTTGTCCATGATCGACTACCTGTGCATTGCAGGCACCAAAGAAGGTCGTGTGATCGAGTTTGTTGATCACTTGCACGAGCACTTTGTTGACCCATGCCGCATTGAAAACGCAGCCTATGTTGCACCTTCCATGCCCGGCTACTCAATCGAGATGAAACGCAGCTCGATCGACGAGTACGAGTTCAAAGGCTAAGCAGGAGTTTCAACGTGAAAATAGACGCGCATCAGCATTTCTGGTCCTTCAATCCTACCGATTTTCCGTGGATTAGTGCGGAGATGGAGGTGTTGCGGCGCGACTATCACATTGAGCAAGCGATTGCTTTGTTAGACGCACACAGTTTCGACGGTGTGGTGGCCGTTCAAGCCCGGGCTGACTGGGCCGAGAACGACTGGTTGTTAAGTCTGGCTAAGCAATCGCCCCGTATTGCGGGGATAGTGGGGTGGGCCGATTTGTTTAACGACGCGGCACAACCACAGGTGGAAGCGTTGCTTGCACAGCCTCAGTGCATCGGAGTGCGCGCCATGTTGCAAGACATGCCAGCGCCAGCGCAGGCTATGCAAGACACGATTTTCAATCGTTATGTAGCACAAATTCAAACGCAGGGCGCTGTCTACGAGGTGTTGCTGCGACACGATCAATTGCAAGCCGTGGTGCCTTTTTGTCAGGCACACGATCGCCACGCGCTGGTCATTGATCATCTGGCAAAACCGGATTATGCCGCTGGACTGAGTTCCGAAGCAGGACAGCAGTGGTTATCGGTGTTTCAACAGTTAGCCCGTTTGCCCCATGTGTACGTAAAAACCTCAGGTCTGCTCACCGAGGTAGAGGCATTGGTGTTATCGGGAGCGACTGAAGCCACCGAAATTGATCTATATTTCACGCCTTTTCTGGATGCGGCGCTTGAGCTGTTCGGAGCGCACCGACTGGTATTTGGCAGTGACTGGCCCGTAGCCCATTTACGCGGCGGTTACGACCTGGGTCTGGGTGTGATTGAGCGGTGGGCTGAACAACGTTTATCGGCGGCCGAGGCTGCTCAGTTGTTCGGTGCCAATGCCCAGCGTCTTTATTCTATTTAGAGCAAGAGAGCTATGGATTTACATCTGACAGATAAAGTGATGATTGTGACCGGGGGCGCTTCCGGTATTGGTGGCGCAATTTCGGCGCAGTTATTACGTGAAGGCGCCAAGGTCGTCATTTTTGCTCGTTCGCCCATCAGTGCAGACATGCAAGAAGTATTCGCAGCAACCGGGGCCGAGCCGCAATTCTACCAATTGGATTTGCGTGATGAAGCCGCCTGCAGCGAAGCCGTAAACGATGTGATTGCTCGCTTTGGCCGTATTGATGGCTTGGTGAACAACGCCGGGATTAATGACGGTGTAGGGCTGGACGCTGGTCGTGAAGCCTTTATGGCCTCACTGGAAAACAACCTAATCCATTGCTACGTGATGGCGCACTTATGCGTAGAAGAATTAAAGCGCAGCAAAGGCACCATTCTGAACATTTCCTCTAAAACCGCTGTAACCGGACAAGGTAACACCAGTGGTTATTGCGCCTCGAAGGGTGCGCAGTTGTCGTTAACACGTGAATGGGCAGCAGCCTTAGCACCTTACGGTGTGCGCGTTAATGCGATTATGCCCGCCGAAGTGATGACGCCGTTGTACGAGCGTTGGTTGCAAACCTTTGACGACCCAGAAGCAGCCAAAGCCAACATTACACGCCACGTGCCACTGGGCCAGCGCATGACTACCTCAGAAGAAATTGCGGATACCGCCGTGTTCTTACTGTCGTCGCGTGCGTCGCACACCACCGGACAGTGGGTTATTCCCGATGGTGGCTATGTACACCTAGACCGCTCGCTAACGTAATCGGAGGTGTCCGATGAAAACGTGCTTAATGCTCGACCTACATGATGATGAACAAGCCATCCAAGAATATGAGCGCTTGCATCAACAGGTGTGGCCCGAAGTGGAAGCGCAGTTTGCCGAGTATGGCGTTGTAAGTATTGATATTTATCGCTTAGGCACGCGCCTGTGCATGGTGATGGAAACCGACGATGCTCGTTTTGATGCCGCCGCGTTTCAGCAAGCACAACACGATGACACACGTGTGCAAGAGTGGGAAACCTTGATGTGGCGCTTTCAAGCGCCAACCCCCTGGACTCCGGCAGGTGAAAAATGGGTAGAAGCCAAGCGTATCTACCAGTTTCAGGCTGATGCCCAGAGTGCTTAATAGTTGAAATTCGGAGAAAAAAACGGTGGCTAACATCCAAGCAGAGCAACAAGCGAGTCAGGTGCAGGGCGGTTCGTACCGCTTAGCGCTGATTCTGATTACCAGTTTGTTTTTTATGTGGGGCTTGTCCTATGGCTTGCTCGACGTATTGAATAAACACTTTCAGGACGCCTTAAACGTTAGTAAAGCGCAATCGGGCTTGCTACAAGCGGCTTATTTTGGTGCTTATTTCATTGTGGCGGTGCCATCGGCGATTTTTATGGAACGCTTTGGCTATAAGCCTGGCATTTTGGTGGGTTTAGGCCTGTTCGCCATTGGTGCTTTGTTGTTTATTCCGGCGTCCGGCGCAGCCAGTTTTGGCTTGTTCCTGTTCGCGCTATTCGTCTTGGCATCGGGTTTAGGTTGTTTGGAAACAGCCGCTAACCCCTACGCCACCGTTTTAGGTAGCGAAGAAGGGGCTGCACGCCGCTTGAATTTAGCGCAATCCTTTAACGGCTTGGGCAGTTTTGTGGGTCCGGTGATTGGCGGTACGTTCTTCTTTAGCACCGCAGCCACCGATACCGGAGCCGTTGCTGAAGTTGCTGGTTTTGATGGCGTACGTATTACTTACGTGATTATTGCGGCAGTTGTGGTCATTTTGGCGATCTTAATCGCCCGCGTGAAGTTACCCGATATCCGTGAGGTGGGTTCGCAAAGCCAAGAACAGTCGCGTCCACTAAGCCAACAACGTCACTACGTAAACGGTGTGATCACGCTGTTCTTCTACGTGGCTGCGCAGGTAGGTTTGGGTGCCTTCTTCATTAACTACGCCATCGACCACTGGGGCAACATGACGGCTTCTAAAGCCTCGTATTGGCTATCGATTGCCATGCTGTGCTACATGGTGGGCCGTTTTGTAAGTACCGCCATCATGAAAGTGGTCGCACCGCGCGTGTTGCTGGCTTGGTATGCCTTGATCAACGTGGTGTTGATGGGCGTGGTGATTAGCGGTATTCCCGTGTGGTCAGTGATCGCTTTAGTACTGGCCTTCCTGTTTATGTCCATTATGTTCCCCACTATTTTTGCGCTAAGCCTAGAGCGTCTGGGTAGCCGCACAAAACGGGGTTCGTCGTACCTGATTATGGCCATTGTGGGTGGTGCCGTATCGCCATTTGCCATGGGCTTAATCGCTGACAACAGCTCGATTGAGCAAGCATTTTGGTTACCGCTTGGCTGCTTTGTAATCGTTTATTGGTTCGCAAAGCGAGGCAGCCGGCTCGTTTAGTTGGATGACAACAGAACATTCGTCTTGGAGACAATCATGAAAAAACTGAAATCGTATGCAGCAGCCGTTATGGCAACGTTTACTTTAGCTGCACCTGTTGCCGTACAGGCTGCCCCAACCATGATCAAGGTAGCGTACGAAAATCATCCCGGTGAACCCACCGACCTCGTCATGAATTACTGGAAAGATTTGTTAGCAGAGCGCAGTAATGGCGAAATTATGCTTGAGCTCTACCCCAGCTCGCAGTTAGGCTCTAAAGGTGATGTGATGGATCAGGCCCTAATGGGCATGAACGTGGTCACCATTACCGACGTGGGCTTCTTAGCCGACTACGAGCCCGACTTAGCGGCACTGTATGGGCCATTCCTAACTGAAAACACGGAAAAGCTGTTCGAACTGTACGACAGCCCATGGTTTGAAGAGAAAAACGCATCCTTGCGTGACCAAGGTGTGCATTTGGTGATTACCAACTACAACTACGGTGATCGTCACATCATCTCTAAAAAGCCAATCCGTACCCCAGAAGACATGCAGGGTATGAAAATTCGCGTACCCAACAACCCCATTCAAATTAAAGCCTTTGAAGCCATGGGTGCTACCCCAACCCCCATGCCCTTGGCCGACGTGTACCCAGCTTTAACCCAAGGCATGATCGACGGTGCTGAAAACCCACTTAGCGTGTTGTACGGTCAAAAGCTGCACGAGCCTGCTAAGTACTTGTCGCTGGTGAACTACTTAACCACCGCTGCTGTGTGGATGGGTGGTGAAGCCTTCTTCAGCACCTTGCCTGAAGATCAACTGGCCTTGATTCACGAAACCGGCCACGAAGCAGGGCTTTACAGCCAGCAATTGGCCCAAGAAAGCGATGAGAAAATTCTTGAGTTGATGCGTGCTGAAGGCGTTGAAGTGATTGAGCCTGATCGCGAAGCATTCAAAGAAAAAGCCTTGAAAGTTTACGAGCAGTTTCCTAACTGGTCGCCTAACCTCTACCAAACGCTGCAAGACCAGCTGAAGTAGTCTCCTCTGATCCAATTAGTATGTAGTCATTACCACGCTCATTTTGGCCTCGCGTAGAGGCCAAAGCGTGGCCGACTGCATTCGGTTCTCGATGAAGGTCTAATGATGAAACACTTACTGGATAAGTTCAGCAATGGCTTAATTGCCTTGCTTCTGGGCATCTTAGTGTGCATCACGGTAGGTGGCGTGTTTATGCGCTACATCATGAATGCACCGTGGCACTGGGTAGAGGAAATGTCCGGCCTGCTCATGGTATGGATTGTTTTTCTCGGTGTGTTTTGTGCCGAGCGCGACAACGAAAACCTAACGATTAGTTTCTTAACCGATGCCATGCGGAAAAACTCGCGTCGCATTGTGTTTGCTGTGATGAGTATTGCGTCGGTAGTGGTGTTGTTAACCGCCGCATGGTGGAGCTGGGAGCTAGCGGGTGCGGTGCAAGCACGCAAAACTCGAATTCTGGGTATTTCCCTGTTCTGGATTTATGTTCCGGTAACGATTGGCTTTACGGTAACAGCTCTGCTGATGCTGAAACGCGTCTTTAGCGGTGAAAGCAGCCCGAGCGATACTGGAGAAATAAAATGAGCTGGATGTGGATTTTGCCCATTATGTTTGGGCTGATGCTGTTGAACATGCGCATTTATCTGGCCATGTTTTCAGCCATCGTTATTTACTTTTTATTCTTTAATAACCTGCCTTTCGGGATCGCTGTACAGCGTCTGGTCGCACCGGCGCAAAACAGCACTTTGTTAGCCATTCCGTTTTTTATTCTGCTGGGCACGCTGTTGTCACATACAGGGGTAGCAGAACGTATTTTGCACCTTGCCAATTTGTTGGTGGGTAAATTCCGCGGTGGAATGGCCATGGCCAACATCACCATGAGTACGCTCATGGGTGGTGTCAGTGCATCGAACTTAGCGGATGCCGCTATGCTCTCGAAAATGATGGTTCCCGAAATGGAAAAGCAAGGCTATAACCGTGCTTTTGCAGCGGCAGTCACTGCGTCGGGGTCGTTGATTACACCCATCATTCCGCCTGGCATTGCGCTGATTATTTACGGCATGGTGGCTGATGTTTCCATTGGTCGTATGTTTATGGCTGGTATTTTGCCCGGTTTATTATGTGCATTCCTATTAATGGTGGCCGTGTGGATCGTGTCGGTAAAGCGTGGTTATAAGCCTATGTTGCAACATTGGCCCAAACCGCGTGAGTTTGGTAAAGCGACCTTGAGTGCATGGCCCGCCGTGTTGGTGTTGGTTGGGGTAGTGGGTGGTATTCGCGCCAATATCTTTACCCCCACTGAAGCGGGTGCTGCCGGTGTCGCGATTGTGACCTTCATTGGCTTTGTAATTTATCGCCAAATGACGTTGGGCCATGTAGGCCAAGCCTTAGCTTCTACCGCTAAAGCCACCTCATCGGTCATGCTGGTGATTATGGCCAGTTCGGCATTGGCATGGATCTTCTCGCTAGAACACGCGGGAGTGGCTATC
>DATGRU010000096.1:0-13506 GCA_035303295.1 Paenalcaligenes sp. | reverse complement strand
CCATCGTTACGAGCGTGGTGTGGATTTTGAGCACATCGTCGAGCACGTAGAGCGTATTTCATCATTAATTCTAGAGATTTGTGGTGGGCAAGCGGGGCCTGTAGAAGACCAAAAAATCAATGTCCCCAGTCGCGAACCGGTAGCAATGCGTTTATCGCGTTGTCATCGTATTTTGGGCGTGAAAGTTCCCGCTGAAGAAGTAGCGCAAATTTTTCAACGTCTGGGCTTTGAGTTCGAGCAGAACGACGATGTGTTTACCGTTGTTCCGCCAAGCTATCGCTTTGATATTCGTATCGAAGAAGACTTAATCGAGGAAGTGGCGCGCATTTACGGCTTTGAGCGCATTCCAGATGTTGCGCCTTTAGCACGTGCATCAATGCATGTACCGGCGGAAAGCTTGCGTGGTCCACATGCATTGCGGGCGGCTGTGGCAGCTATGGATTATCAAGAAGTGATTAACTTCAGCTTCGTCGAAGACAGCTGGGAGCAAAACTATCATGGTAATGCTGATCCGATTCGCTTATTGAATCCCATCGCTAGTCAGTTATCGGTAATGCGTTCGTCGCTTATTGGTGGCTTACTGGCTAACATCGAGCACAATGCTAAGCATCGTCAGTCGCGAGTTCGTGTGTTCGAGCTGGGACGCGTATTTACGCGTAATGCCTCTACTCAGGCAGGTGATCTAAGCGTAGCCGGGGTGGACCAACCTGTTTATATTTCAGCTGCCGCATGGGGGCCAGCACTGCCCGAGCAGTGGGGCGTGCCGAATCGTGCTGTTGATTTTTATGATGTAAAGCGTGATGTCGAAACCTTATTTGGCAAGCATGTGGATCAGGTGCGTTTCGTAGCGGCCGAGCATCCCGCTTTGCATCCAGGACGCAGCGCACGTATTGAATTCCAAGGAGAAGAAGTGGGCTTCATCGGCGAGGTGCATCCTAAGTGGGTGCAAGAGCTCGACTTGCATGGGGCGCCTGTTGTCTTCGAGCTTGATACACAATGCTTATCATTCATTGCCGCGCCCAAGGTTAAAGCACAATCCAGACAGCCAGTGGTACAGCGTGACCTCGCGTTCTGGGTGGCAACGTCTGTTAGCTATCAGCAGTTGCATGATACCTTGACGAACGCCGTGCGTAATGATGAAAATCTTGGTATTGTTAAAGATATTCGCTTGTTCGACATTTGGCGTGAACAGGCAAATGCAGAAGAACAAAGTATGGCACTACGCTTCTGGCTGCAAGATCCTAAGGCAACATTGGATGAGGCCACGGTAGAAAAGTGTATGCAGCAGTTGTTGCAAGCCTTAATCGATGCACATAACGTGCGTCAACGGGCATAAGGAGTTTTCATGAGTACCAGTCGTACGCTCACTAAGGCAGACCTTACCGAGATGCTGTTTGACCACGTTGGGTTAAACAAGCGCGAAGCTAAAGATATTGTTGATACATTTTTTGCTGAAATTCGTAACGCTCTGGAAGAGGGCTCTGAGGTTAAACTGTCAGGGTTCGGTAATTTTCAAGTGCGTGACAAACCTCCTCGTCCTGGGCGTAACCCGAAAACCGGCGAGGTAATCCCCATTTCAGCGCGGCGTGTGGTAACGTTTCATGCTAGTCAGAAGCTGAAAGCGGTCGTGGAGAATGCGGACGTGGCGCTTGACGCTTAATAGCAGTCGTGTTTGTTGTTAGCTTTACGTTTTAAAGCTTAGCCTACTTACCTTTATCCGTCATGACGAATACAGAAAAAGAAGTGACTCTTCCTCCTATTCCTGCCAAACGCTATTTCACGATTGGTGAAGTAAGCGAATTGTGTTGTGTTAAGCCGCATGTGTTGCGGTACTGGGAGCAAGAATTCACCCAATTAAAACCCGTTAAGCGTCGTGGTAATCGTCGTTATTATCAGCACCACGAGGTGCTATTAATTCGTCGTATTCGTAATTTGTTATACGATGAAGGCTTTACCATTAGCGGCGCGCGTAATCGTCTGGGTGATGGGGTGGATGTGCCTTACGATGCAGACGCGGCGGTACGATTAAGTGGTGCCGAACTTCAAGCCTTGCGCGGTGATTTGGAAGCTATTCAGCAGTCTCTAACACAGGTTTTGCAAGAAACCGGATCCCCAGCCTAACTTGATGACCGCCTATTAATTTGATGCGTGGCGGTCTAGCAGGCGTTTTTTATGGTGTTATCTTGTTTGCGTGCTCAAGCGCTACATGCGCTTGTTGAGCCGTGTGTTAAAGAAAAATCGTCGCTGGTGCGCGCATTGTATGAGCGCTCACAACCTTTTGTGGATACGGCGGCCATCTATACATCATCCGAAGCCATTCCGGGCAGACCTCCTCTACCCAAGATTGTGCCCCCACAGCAGGTGAAGCATCGTGGTCTTGGCACGGTAGAAGGTCGTGCTGCATTAATTCATGCCTTGGCGCATATTGAATTTAATGCTGTGAATTTAGCGTTAGACATTATGTGGCGCTATCCCGATATGCCCAGCGAATTCTATGGCGGTTGGTTAAGTGTGGCCTATGAAGAAGTGCTGCATTTCAATTTGCTCGCCGACCATCTACACGTCTTGGGTTTTGAGTATGGTAGTTTTACTGCTCATGACGGTTTGTGGGATATGGCAGAGCGCACCAAAGACGATCTACTCGCACGTTTAGCCTTGGTTCCACGCACGCTAGAAGCCAGAGGCCTTGATGCCTGCCCGATTGTGCGAGAAAAACTAGCCAATGCAGGTGATCACGCAGCGGCGGCCATATTGGATATTATTTTGCGTGATGAGGTGGGGCATGTGGCGCTAGGCAATTATTGGTACCGGCGCCTATGTGCTCAACAACAGCTTGATTCGGTAGCCCTATACCCAGAGATGGCTGCTCGGTACAGAGCCCCGCGACTGCGAGGGCCTTTTAATAAGCCAGCCAGATTGAAAGCCGGTTTTGTGCCAGAAGAATTAGAGTGGCTGGAAATGCAGGCCCCCTAAGCCTGCGTTGCCTTATGAGTTTTCAGTCACGACGGGTTCGTGCGGTTGGGGAAGGTCACCGAAGCGCACTAAGCGACCAATAAACAGTACGGGGCCGGAGGGCATGTTGCTTGTTGCGCCCCCTTTGTCCTCTAAGGTAATTTCAAAAACTTGGCCAGTTTCAAGCTCACCGATGAGCGCTGCAGGAATGGCAACGGGCCTATTAGGGTCAATTAAACCCAGTGACCTTGGGTTGGTAGAAGAGGCTTGTTGAGTCCAAAGTTGGGCGCTTTGGTCGGCTGATACTTCAGTTTCCACTTGGGGGTTAAGTAATACATTACCTTCAGGGTCCACTGTAAGAATCCAGCCTGGAGTAGACGATTGCCCCGGAGCTTGTAGTACAGCGGCTTGGCGTGGTGCCATTTCAATTACGTTAATCGGCGGTTCGTTTGGGGTGAGGGCGATCTTTGCAATCAGGGCAATGGTGGCAACGGCAAGTACCAGTGTGGCAAAGCGCCAAATCAGTGAACCGCTCTGGCGTGAAGAACGGCTAGAGCTTGTGTCGTCCGTATCAGGGTGAGTGGAAGACGGGCTCGATGTTTTGGTAGCAGAGGGTGAATCAACCCGAGCGGGCTGTTGGACTGTTTGGCGTTGGGTGGTTGCTGTAATAAGCGCTTCTGCCTCGTCGTTGTTCTGTGCTTGTGCCTTGACTGAATGATTTAGAGGGCTGTGTGCCGACGTATCATCGTTACTGTCGGTATCAGTAGCACTTAGCGAAGGTTCGGTTTTGGCCTTAGCAGGAAGCGGTGCGGCTTTTTTAGGCAGAAAACGAGCGAGTCCGCTTGGTGCGGGAGTGCTAGGTTCGTTCTTAGCGCTGTCTGAACTGATGGCTGTAAGCGGTTCGGTTTTTGATGCTTTGCCTTCTTCGCTCGTTGTTAGACTGCCGGAAGTGTGTTGCTGCGTAGCCGGTACCGTGGTGGTGGCGTGTGATGAAGTTTCATGGCGTTCTGGGATGGATAAGCTGGATGCAGCGTCAGCTTTCAAGAATTGAGGCATGAAGCGGCTGTGATCATGCTCCTGTGCCGTCTCTGAGCTAGGTGTGCTTTCATGCCCAAGCGCTGTTTGGATACGCCAGAGCAGTTGGTCCGAAGGTTTGACGGATCGTAAGCTGTCGCAGAATGCCAGTAGTTGATACTCCCATGCCAGCGCATCTTGAGCAGCTTGGTCGTTACTTTGTAATTGAGCTTGGGTTTGTTGATGCTCGGTTCCACTTAGTAGGCCTAGCGTGTATTCCGCAATTAATAATTGGGGTTCGCCCATACTTTGGCCATTGAGCCCTGTGATGGTGTCTCGCAATTGACCTAATGCGGCGCGTAAGCGCACTCGAGCTTGGTTTAGGGTCATTCCAAGACGGTGTGCTATATGCTGGTAGTTGTCACCTTGTAAATAAGCCATCAACAGCATTTGCCGTGAAGCGCTATCTAATCGACTGACATTACGCAGAAACGGGCTTGAGTTGGCACTGATCGCAGGAAGAGTTGGAATATGTTGACGAGCGGGGCGATGGGCGTGGTGTTGAAGCAAGCGCGCTTGAGCGCGGTAGCGGAAGATACTGTAGAGCCAAGCTCGTCCATCACCTAAATAAGGATCAAAACCCAGTGCGTTTTTCCAGCTAAGAATAAAGGTTTCGCGAATGAGTTCTTCGGCTTCACTCGGGCTTTCTAATAACGACAAACCATAGGCCATCATTTGGGCCGCTTCGTGTTCATAAATACGCTGAAGAGCGGCTGGGTGGCCTTGTGCGCATTGGTGAAGTGCGGTGTTGAAATCGAAGCGAATAGATGCCATGGGTTCCTGCTAGTTCGGGGTGAATCAAATACGAAAACCTATATTGTATGAGCTAGTCTTACAATGTAGTAGTAACAGAATGCAGTCTGTCGGCGCGGTGCCGGCAGGATCTTTAAAAAGAGTCATATGAATTCAACAAATCGTGCGTCAACGTTATCGCGTAATGATGCGTTGCGTGCTTTACGCTCCATTCTTCCTTATGTGTGGCAATACAAATGGCGGGTAATTATTGCCATGCTTTGCCTGATCGGCGCTAAAGTTGCAAGCGTCGTCATGCCTTTATTCTTAAAGGACATTATCGACGATTTAAGTTTACCGCCAAGTGCAATAGTGCTGCCGATAGCCGCCCTAATTGGTTATGGTTTTTCACGTTTGTTATCGGGGGTTTTAGGAGAAATACGGGACGCTATTTTTGCCCCAGTTACCCAAGGCTCTATCCGGCGCATTGCGACGCAAGTTTTTCAGCATCTTTTTGCCTTATCGCTGCGTTTCCATATTAATCGGCAAACAGGCGGTTTAAGTCGGGATATCGAGCGTGGAACGCGTGGCATTAGCTTTTTGTTGAATTTCACGCTGTTTAACGTGCTGCCTACGCTGTTAGAGATTGTGCTGGTTGCTACGATTTTATTGTGGCGCTTTGAAGTGCAATTTGCGCTCGTCACCTTGGCGACAATCACTGCTTATATCGTGTTTACACTCGTCATTACCGAGAAGCGGATGCGTTTGCGACGTCAGATGAATGAGCTTGATAGCCAAGCTAACACGCGTGCAATTGATGCGCTCTTAAATTACGAGACGGTTAAGTATTTTGGTTGTGAGGAGTACGAGTACCGACGCTATGATGAAAATTTAGGACGTTGGGTCAAAGCGGCGATTCGCAATCAGGTATCCCTTAATTTATTGAATATGGGGCAAGCGGTAATTATTACACTGGGTGTAACGTCGCTGCTTTGGATGTCGGCTGCAGGGGTAGTGGATCAACGCTTAAGCGTTGGGGATGTGGTGTTGGTGTCGGCTTACCTAACACAGTTGTATGCGCCGCTGAATTTTCTGGGGTTTGTGTATCGCGAAATACGCCATGCGCTTACCGATATGGAGCGTATGTTTAGCTTGCTTGAACAAAATCAGGAAGTG
This sequence comes from Paenalcaligenes sp., assembly GCA_035303295.1. Taxonomy (GTDB): domain Bacteria; phylum Pseudomonadota; class Gammaproteobacteria; order Burkholderiales; family Burkholderiaceae_B; genus Paenalcaligenes. The sequence goes on along the minus strand of DATGRU010000096.1, from coordinate 7,572 downwards.
AAAGATGCGCCCTCAGCTCACGTGCTGGAGAGTGGTGTATTTCACGTGGCTTTTCAGAATGTGGGGTTTGCCTACGATGAGCGTCGGCCGGTGATACGTAATTTAAGTTTTGAGATACCCGCGGGTCACACTCTTGCCGTAGTGGGTCCTTCGGGGGCAGGGAAGTCAACCTTAGCCCGGTTACTGTACCGTTTTTACGATGTCGAGCAGGGTGCAATTTGTATCGATGGCACTGATATTCGTAATTTTACTCAAGATAGTTTGCGCCGACATATTGGAATCGTACCTCAGGATACTGTACTGTTTAATGACACGATTTATCACAACATCGCTTACGCGAAACCTGAAGCGACACGTGAGGAAGTGCTCAATGCTGCTAAATCGGCACGTATCCATCAGTTTATTGAGCAATTGCCCGACGGTTACGACACCATTGTGGGTGAACGTGGCTTGAAACTATCAGGTGGTGAAAAGCAGCGAGTGGCCATTGCGCGTACGTTGCTAAAGAACCCACCTATTCTTATCCTTGATGAAGCCACCAGTGCGCTGGATACGCCTACCGAGCGTGCGATTCAAGAGCAGTTGAAATTAATTGCAGCGGAACGTACTACCTTAATCATTGCGCATCGCCTGTCTACGGTAGTGGACGCTGATCAAATTATGGTGCTGGATGAGGGGGAAGTGGTAGAGCAGGGCACCCATCTGTCTTTATTGCAAGCTCAGGGTGTATATGCCGCTATGTGGGCCTTACAACAACAAGAGCAGGAATGATGTTTGACTCATATAGTACCAAACAGGTACTATATGGCAATAGAGACTTAAAAGAGATTATTTCAATGCTGCGCATCAGCAAAATTATGGACTATGGCACCCTTGTGCTGACTCACATGGGTAGTGATCCTAAGCGAGTATACAGTGCATCAGAGCTAGCTAATACGCTGGGTCTGGGTCAGCCTACGGTAAGTAAAGTGCTGAAGCTGTTAAGCCAAGATAATTTGGTTGTAAGCACCCGAGGTGCACGTGGTGGCTATACATTAGCCCGACCAACCGACCAAATTAGTGTGGCCCAAATTATCGATGCATTAGATGATCAACCTTTTGGGCTTACGGAATGTGTTGCCACCCCAGGGGTCTGCTCTGTAGAGCCCGACTGCCACATACGTAATAACTGGCAGCGAATCAACGATATTGTACGACGAACGCTGGAAGAAGTCAGCGTCGCTGATATGATTCGTCCTTCGCCTACAGAGTTCCCGTTAACACACAAGCCTACTTCTTTAAACAAATCCCAAAACACGGCACGCATTTCAAAAGTGGAGCTTTCCTAAATGAGTACTGTCAACGAACACCTCGATACGTTTCTCGACCGCGAGTACGAAGCAGGTTTTGTTACCGAGATCGAGTCCATCACGATCCCTAAGGGCTTAAACGAAGACACCATTCGTCTGATTTCTGCCAAGAAAAAAGAGCCTGAATTCATGCTTGAGTGGCGCTTGGCCGCTTATCGTCAGTGGCTAACGATGTCCTACCCTGAATGGTCGGTGGTGAAGTATCCACCTATCGACTTTCAAGACATTAGTTACTTTTCAGCGCCTAAAAGCAAAGCTGACGCCCCTAAAAGTCTAGACGAGGTCGACCCTGAACTGCTGCGTACCTACGAAAAGTTAGGTGTGCCTTTGCACGAGCGCGCGCGTTTGGCGGGTGTTGCAGTGGATGCCGTATTTGATTCGGTGTCAGTGGCCACTACCTTCCGTAAACAGTTGGAAGAAGTAGGGGTTATCTTCTGTTCTTTCTCGGAAGCGGTACAAGAATACCCTGATTTGATTCGCCAGTACTTGGGTACGGTCGTTCCTCCCGGTGATAACTTTTATGCCGCATTGAACTCTGCCGTGTTTTCGGATGGGTCCTTTGTGTACATTCCTAAAGGCGTGAAGTGCCCAATGGAGTTGTCCACCTATTTCCGTATTAACTCGCCAGATACTGGTCAGTTCGAGCGCACCTTAATTATTGCCGAAGAAGGCGCTTCAGTTAGTTATCTTGAAGGCTGTACGGCGCCCATGCGGGATGAAAACCAGCTGCATGCGGCAGTGGTCGAATTGGTTGCGCTAGATGATGCAAAAATCAAATATTCAACCGTACAAAACTGGTACCCCGGCGATAAAGATGGGGTGGGCGGTATTTATAACTTTGTGACCAAACGCGGCGAATGCCGTGGTCACCGTTCGCATATTTCGTGGACACAGGTAGAAACGGGTTCATCAATTACGTGGAAGTACCCCAGCGTGATTCTGCGTGGTGACGATTCAGTCGGTGAGTTTTACTCGGTCGCCTTAAGTAATCACCGCCAGCAGGCTGATACGGGCACCAAGATGATCCATATGGGTAAAAACACCCGCAGCACCATCATCTCTAAAGGGATTTCGGCAGGGCGTGGTATGAACACCTACCGTGGTTTGGTGCGCATTACACCTAAAGCGGAAAACGCACGTAACTTTACGCAGTGTGATTCGCTCTTAATTGGTAAAACGTGTTCTGCCCATACCTTCCCTACGATGGAAGTGCAAAACCCCACCGCTAGTGTGGAGCACGAAGCGACTGCATCCCGTATCGGTGAAGATCAGCTGTTTTACGCGATGCAACGCGGCTTAAGCGCTGAAGATGCAGTATCAATGATTGTGAACGGATTTTGTAAAGACGTTATTAAAGAGTTGCCCATGGAATTTGCAGTCGAGGCTCAAAACCTGCTCGGCGTAAGTTTGGAAGGCAGTGTAGGTTAAGGAGATCTCTACGATGTTAACGATTAAAGATTTACATGCCTCGATTGAAGGCAAGCAAATTTTGCGCGGTTTGAACTTGCAGGTAAATGCCGGTGAGGTTCATGCCATTATGGGCCCTAACGGTTCGGGTAAAAGTACCTTGTCACAAGTGTTGGCTGGTCGTGAAGACTACCAAATTGATGGTGGCTCGGTAACGTATAACGGCCAAGACTTGTTGGATATGGCGGTGGAAGAGCGTGCGCGCGAAGGCCTGTTTATGGCCTTCCAGTACCCCATTGAAATTCCTGGCGTATCCAATGCCTATTTTTTACGTGCCTCACTGAACGCCATCCGTCGCCAACGTGGTGAACCTGAGTTAGATGCCATCGATTTTCTGAAGCTGGTTAAAGCTGAAATGAAAACCGTGGGTATGCGCGAAGAGTTTCTTTACCGCTCCGTCAACGAGGGCTTTTCCGGTGGCGAGAAAAAGCGCAATGAAGTGCTGCAAATGAGTCTACTTGAGCCGAAGTTGGCCATTTTGGACGAAACCGACTCGGGTTTAGATATTGATGCACTGCGTGTGGTTGCCGACGGCGTAAACCGCTTGCGTTCGCCTGATCGCGGTCTGATCGTTATTACTCACTACCAGCGTCTGCTGGACTATATCGTGCCTGATCATGTGCATGTGTTGTCAGGTGGTCAGATCATTCGCTCGGGTGATGCCAGCCTTGCGCTTGAGTTAGAAGAGCGAGGTTATGGTTGGGTAAAAGAATTAGCAGCTGAAGCAGCCGCTAAAGGAGCATCAGCATGACCACGCTTCCCACATGGGTTTCAGAGTTCGCAGCACAAGCTCCGGAACACAGCAGTGCAGAGGCATCGTGGCTTAGCGAACGTCGTCAACAGGCTTTGGCACGGTTTGCCGAAGAAGGCTGGCCAACCAACAAGTTGGAAGCGTGGCATCACACTTCTTTAGCCAGTTTAGAGCAGCAGTCGTATCGCTACGCCGCACCTGTAGACGTAGCCGAGCAAGTGCAGGCTGTACGCAATGGCGACGCGGGGCACTGGATGGTGTTTGTAAACGGTGTGTTTGACGCTAAGGCTTCAGATATTGGTGAACTGCCTAAAGGTGCCAGCCTTGAGTCGTTAGCCGCTAAGCTAGCTACGGATGCCGACGCTGTACAAGACTTTTACGGTAAGGCTGAAGATGGCTCTAGCCCAGCAACGCTAAACTTAGCGTTGGCTACCGATGGTGCCGTGCTACAGGTGAATGCGGGTGTTGTTGTTGAGCAGCCAGTTCATTTGGTTTTCATCAGCACCGCTGCTGAAGGTGCGAGCTTTCCGCGTAACCTGTACACCGTAGACGAGAATGCATCGGTTACTGTAGTAGAGCACTACCTTAGCCAAGGTGACGAGGCAAGCTTCACGAATGCCGTAACGCGTGCGCGTGTGGGCGAAAACGCTAAGTTGGTGCATTTGAAGCTGCAACAAGAAAATGCGGTGTCCACACATATTGCCGATATTTCGGTTGAGCAGCAGAAGTCATCTGTTTTTGAATCGCATTCGATGTCTTTTGGTGCGAAGTTGGCGCGCAATAACATCAATACGATTTTTCATGGCCAACGTTGCGAAACCTTATTCAACGGTTTGTACTATGTAAATGGCCGTCGTCACGTGGATCACAACACGGTTATTAATCACGCCTCACCTAACTGTAATAGTCATGAGTACTATCGCGGTATTTTGGCTGATGCAGCGCGTGGGGTATTCAGTGGACGCATCGTCGTGGGTGAAGGTGCCGATGGTACCGACGCTGTGCAACGTTCCGATAGCTTGTTGTTGTCAAAATTAGCGCGTACCGATGCTCGTCCCGAGCTGGAAATTTATGCCGATGACGTGAAGTGTGCGCACGGTGCAACGGTCGGTCAGCTGGATGAAGAAAGCCTGTTTTACTTGCGTTCGCGTGGTTTAAGCGAGGCTGATGCTCGAGATGTATTAATTTACGCCTTTGCCGCTGCTACGCTTGAGCGTATCGAGTCGGAAGCATTGCGCACACGCGCAGCCGCCGGTATCTCTGCGCTTCTTCCCGGTGGCTCAGTGCTTGAGGAGCTAACATGAGTCTAGAGACGCCAATGGCATCTTCTACGACGATTTTAGATCGACGTGCGGATTTCCCCATATTGAAGCAAACCGTGCGTGGTCAGCGTTTGGTGTATCTGGATAATGGGGCCACAACACAAAAGCCGCAGGTGGTTATTGATGCTGAACGTGAGTTTTACGAGAAGCAAAATGCCAATATCCACCGCGGTGTGCACTGGCTTTCACAGCATGCCACCGACCTGTATGACCAAGCTCGCGACGTTACACAAGCTTTTCTTCATGCGCAGCGCGTAGAGGAAATTGTGTTTACCAGTGGCACCACCGATAGCATTAATTTAGTGGCTGCCACCTGGGGACGTAAACACATTCAAGCGGGCGACGAAATTCTGCTAACCATGCTTGAGCACCATTCTAATATTGTGCCTTGGCAATTGTTAGCAGAAGAAAAAGGAGCAATCATTAAGGTTGTTCCCATGCTTGAGAATGGCGAGCTTGATCTAGATGCCTATCGCTCTTTGCTGAGTCCTAAGACGAAGTTTGTGGGTTTGGTACATGTGTCTAACGCGCTGGGTACTGTTAATCCAGTTAAGGAAATGATCGCGTTAGCCCACGAGCAGGGTGCCACCGTGCTGATTGATGGTGCCCAAGCTGTTGCACACAGCGTTGTGGACGTGGTCGATTTAGATTGCGATTTTTACGTATTTTCCGGCCACAAGATTTTCGGCCCTACAGGTACCGGTGTGTTGTACGGGAAGTACGATGTATTAAACGCCATGCCACCCTGGAAAGGTGGTGGCGATATGATCCATACCGTTAGTTTTGACGGTAGTACCTATGCTCCAGTGCCACAGCGTTTCGAGGCGGGTACACCCAACATTGCGGGTGTTATTGCGTTGGCTAAGGCGCTTGAGTACGTTCAAGACGTTGGCCTTGAGGCAATCGCCGAGCACGAAGCTGCATTGTTAGCCTATGCTACGGCCAAACTGAGCGAAATGCGTGGTATCCAGCTAGTGGGTACGGCTAAACATAAGGCGGGTGTAATTTCGTTTCTAGTAGACGATATTCACCCCCATGATTTGGGCACTATCCTAGACATGGACGGTGTTGCCATTCGTGCCGGCCATCATTGTGCGATGCCGTTAATGACGCATTTAGGTATACCCGGCACGGCCCGTGCGTCGTTTGCCTTTTACAACAGCTTTGAAGATGTGGACGCTTTGGTGGCCAGTTTGAAAAAAGCTCAAACGCTATTTGGAGTCTGAGGATGAGCGACCCATTTAATGGCTTGCGTGAACTCTATCAAGAGGTGATCTTCGATCATAATCGCAACCCACGTAACTTTAAGGCCTTGGATTGCGCTACCCACTCGGCAGATGGTCATAACCCTTTATGTGGGGATCAACTGACTGTGTATGTTTGCATGAGCGATGAAGGTGTAGTTGAAGACCTTAGTTTTATTGGACACGGTTGTGCTATTTCTAAAGCCTCCGCGTCATTAATGACTGAAGCATGTAAAGGCAAAACCAGAGCCGAGGTTGAGGCGTTGTTTGGGAATGTGCATGCCATGTTAACCACCGAGCACCCTGATTGTGATTTGGGTAAGCTTGAAGTGTTGTCCGGTGTGAAAGAGTTTCCAGCGCGTGTGAAGTGTGCTTCGTTAGCGTGGCATACCTTGCACAACGCTATCAATCAGTCTGAAGAAGTCGCTAAAACCGAATAGAGGCACTAACTGTGAGTTATCACAATCGAGAAGATGTAGTTGTTAGTCGAGACTGTCCAGCTGTAACCATTCCTTATGGTTCACCGGTAACCATCGAGGCAGGGTGCGTTGCGACTATTACGCAGCGTTTAGGTGGCAGTTTCACGGTGGTGGTTGAAGGGAATTTGTACCGTGTTGAAGGCTCAGATGGAGATGCTTTAGGGCAAGAGCCTATTAAAGAAGAGGTATTTGTACCCGAGCTGCCATTAAGTGAAAAAACCATTGAAGAGGCCGCTTGGACAGTTCTGACGAATGTGTTTGATCCGGAAATTCCCGTCGATATTGTTAATCTTGGTTTGGTGTATAAGTGCAACGTTACCCAGAACAGTGCCGAGAGCTACCATATCCGTATGGATATGACCTTAACCGCTCCTGGGTGCGGCATGGGTACCATGATCGCCGATGAAGCCCGCTTGAAGTTGTTATCGATTCAAGGCGTGGATGCGGTCGATGTGGAGCTTGTATGGGATCCCCCATGGAGCCGTGAAATGATGAGTGAATCAGCGCGTTTGCAACTGGGTATGCTCTAAGTAGCCCACGCTTAAGCCAACAAAAAGTCCCGAATACGTATCCATGTATTCGGGACTTTTTGTATGTATTTAACATGTATAACCCTGTTATTCGTCTTGGTCGGGGGTCTCCATCTCCATCCCTAATTGAGCGCCACGCGAAAGTGCTGCAAACACAGCTTCATTTCTATTGTGCACATTAAGCCGCTGATACAGCGTTTCAGTATGGGCTTTGGCGGTAGCCGCCGAGATGGTTAGTTCTTTAGCAATGCTTTTAAGAGGTAAGCCTCGAGCCAGTAGCTGTAACACCTCATATTGTCGGGGTGTTAAGCCCAGCATTTCGGCTTCGTTTTGCGGTGTTTCTTTTACAGGGGCTTTAATAGGCCCTGTGGAAGCAGTATTTTTAGAAGGCGGAATGTAGTCTTGAATAGAGCCAGGTAAACGATCGAAG
>DATGRU010000095.1:0-8950 GCA_035303295.1 Paenalcaligenes sp. | reverse complement strand
CGCGCTATTCAAATTTTGCGCGCAGTTGGCCTAAAACAGGTGGTCACGGTTAACGTGTTGGATGACGAAGAAGTTCGCCAGGGTATTAAAGAGTTCTCCAGCTGGCCCACTATTCCACAGTTGTACATCAGCGGTGAGTTAGTGGGTGGTTCAGATATTGTTTCGGAAATGTTTGAAAACGGTGAGCTGGAAACCATGCTTCGCGAGGCTGGTGCAGTCGAGTGAGCGCCGCGCGTCACCGAATAATTATTGGCATTACGGGCGCTACGGGCGCCCTTTATGCCGTGCGTATGCTGCAGCTACTGCAACAGCGTGACGACGTTGAGTCGCACCTGATTGTGTCGCCTGCAGCATTGCTCAATCTTGATCACGAGTTAGGGTTAAGTCGCCACGACATTCACGCGTTAGCCGATCAGGTACATAACTTCCGCGATGTGGGGGCAAGTGTCGCCAGCGGCAGCTTCAAGACCTTAGGCATGGTTATTGTGCCGTGCTCGATGCGTACCTTAGCCGCGGTGGCTCATGGGTTCGCCGATAATCTCATCACCCGCGCTGCCGACGTTAGCTTAAAAGAGCGACGGCGTCTGGTCATGATGGTGCGTGAAACCCCATTTAATTTGGCGCATTTGCGCAATATGACCGCCGTTACTGAAATGGGTGGCATTATTTTCCCCCCCTTGCCTGCTTTTTATTTCAAGCCTAACGATATCACCGAGCTGGTCGATCATTCCGTCGTCCGTGTGCTGGATTTGCTGGGTATCGATATGAACGGCCCCACATGGCAGGGCCTAGAAAGCAAATAAGCCGTTAGGGTTTTGCTAGCGCGCTACAGCTGCGTCTGGCGGACCACCACCGACGGGCGTCGGGGGCTGCTGGTATCCTCTTTATTTTCCTCAGCGTGCTGGGTCTCTGCGTCTGCAAACGGGTGCATTAGCGGTGCATCAAAATCTTCACTATCGAAGGCAATGTCACCCTCAGCATCTGGCTGGCCGGTTGCGCGTAGCGCATTAAAATCAAATAGTTCAGTGTCCATCAAGTGCGACGGCACAACCTTATTTAAGGCGCCAAATACATTCCATGTACGGCCGGGAAACTTCTTATCCCATTCCGCAATCATGCGGTTCGCTTCTTGGCGCTTCAAATTAACCTGAGAGCCACACAAGTTGCAGGGAATAATGGGGAAGGCTTTTAATTTAGCGTATTCGATTAGGTCTTTTTCTGCGACGTAAGCCAAGGGCCGAATCACCACGTGTTTACCGTTATCGGAAACCAGCTTGGGCGGCATGGCTTTAAGCCGACCACCATAAAATAAATTCAGAAAAAAGGTAGCTAGAATATCGTCCCGATGATGGCCTAGCGCTACTTTTGTGGCGCCAAGCTCTTCGGCTACACGGTACAAAATGCCGCGCCGTAAACGGGAGCATAAGGAACAGGTGGTTTTACCTTCGGGAATAACGCGTTTCACAATGGAGTAGGTGTCTTGCGTCTCGATATGAAAGTCCACCCCAAGCTCACGTAAGTAATTGGGCAGTATGTGCTCGGGAAAGCCGGGCTGTTTTTGATCAAGGTTAACCGCCACAATCTCAAACTTAATTGGCGCACGCGCTTGCAGTTTTAGCAGTATGTCCAGCAAGGCATATGAATCTTTACCTCCAGAGAGGCAAACCATCACCTTGTCGCCGTCTTCAATCATGTTGAAGTCACCAATGGCCTTGCCGGCTTCGCGCATCAAGCGCTTTTCAAGCTTGTTGTTTTCGTGGCGCTGCTTTTGTTCAGCACGACTTAAGGGTGCATCGGAGGGGGGTAAGGTATTCAGATTCGACATGACAACACAACATGGCGCAAAGGCCTGTATGAGACAAAAAAGCAGTGCGAGGGCTGCACTGCTACTAAGCGCTTAAGGCTAGCGGTAGCGTTCAAGTTCAATACCTACAGCATCGCAATCGGTAAACGCTTGGGGTTTGCTGATGCGTAAGTGGACGCGGCGGATGCTGGGGAACTCGTGAAGAATTCGCTCGGCTACCTGCTCAATTAGCGTTTCCAGTAAGTTTACGTGTGCCTGTGTACATTCTTCAATAATGGCGTTACGTAATTGGCGGTAATCCAACACGGTAGCGATGTTATTGTCGTCTACAACCTGCAATACGTCAGCATCGAACTCGGCATCGATGTGCAGGGGTTGGGTGGCACGTAATTCGTGCTCCAGAATGCCAATGCGCGCGCCTAGTTCAAGATTCTTAAAGAAAATGCGGCGCGTTGTGCAGGTGCTAGCTTGTGGTGCCAACGTAGTATTCATACGGTTTGAAAGATCCTAGAGTAGGCTGAAATCGCGTTGCAGGCCCATTAAATGTTGACCACTATCAACTAAGATAGTGCTGCCAGTAATACTGCGGTTTTGGGCTGCGAACAAAACGGTATGGGCAATGTCTTCGGGCGTACTGGATTTGCCCAGTGGGGCCATGGCGTGCGTACGCTGAAAATCATCCCGTGTTTGCATATGGCTGGGTAGCGTTAAGCCCGGCGCTACACCTACTACGCGAACCGAAGGGGCGAGGCCCTGAGCTAACATTATGGTCGCAGATTGAAGTGCTGCCTTACACAGGGTGTAAGAAAAGAAGTCCGGATTGTAACCCCATAACTTTTGATCCAGCATATTTATCACTACACCTTGGGCATTAGGCCGTGTGGCGATGTGCTGGGCTAAGCCTTGTGCCAGTTCAATGGGGGCAATTAAGTTGGGCCCTAGATGTTCATAGAGTAAGTTCTCCGAGAAGGCATCAGCGCTATCGTATTCAAACAAGGCGGCATTATTGACCACAGCATCCAAATGGCCAAGCTCGGCTAAGGCTGTTTGCATCAGGGTTTGGCGCTCTTCACTTAGGCTTAAATCTGCTTGAATGGCGATGCAGCGTCGGCCAAGCGCTTCTATTTCGCTAGCAGTTTCGTGTGCCTGCACTTGAGATTGACGGTAATGCAGGGCGATATTCCAGCCTTGCTGGGCGAACGCTAGTGCAATCGTTTTACCCAAGCGGTGCGCACCGCCAGTAATGAGAACGGTGGGCGTAGAAGTAGAGTTACTCATGTGATGAAGCAGGGTTTAAAGACAATGAGCATGTATCAAGTGGGGCAGGGTTAAGCCGTGCAGTAAAGGTGCGTAGCTCGTCGCGTCTGAATACATGTAATTGGACGCTATCACCAGCTTGGTACGCCTTAAGTAATTGTTTAAGCCGTTGTTGGTTGGTTACGCGTAGCCCGTCAATGGCGATCAGCAAATCGCCAGCGGATAAGCCAGCTTGATGGGCGGCGCCGTTCTCGTAAACCGTGGCCAGCTTAAGTTCGTTACACGCATTTTCACTAAAGCGTACATCCAATGAAGGTAGGGGGTTGCTACTTTTCCAGTTAAGGCTAACGCCTTGGGCACTAAAAAGCTCGGCTAAAGGTAAGTCGTCGCAGCCATAGGCGTAACGCATAATGAAATCACGGGTGTCGATACCGGTGGCTTCACGTATTAACTCGGGCATGGCGTTTTCGGCAACCCCTTGTGGGGCAGTGTTAAAGAAGTCGCGCCCGTAACGCTCCCACAGCAAACGCATCACATCATCAAGGCTCTTGTTGTTTTGACTATGAGTACGAATGTACAGATCAAGCCCCAGCGCTACTAAGGCGCCTTTGCTGTAATAACTAACCAGTGCATTAGGGGAGTTTTCGTCTTGCTTATAAAAACGCGTCCACGTGTCAAACGAGCTGTCGGCTACCGATTGCTTAAAGCGACCTGGACTGCGATAGACCGCATTAATATTTTTAGTCAGTAGCGAATGATAGGTGCTTTGATCGACAACTCCTGCACGCAACAGCATTAAGTCGTCGTAATACGAGGTAAAGCCCTCGAATACCCAAAGCAACTGAGTATGGTTTTCTTCTAGGTAACGGTACGGTGCGAAGGCAGCGGGTTTAATGCGCTTTACATTCCATGTGTGAAAATATTCATGGCTAACCAAGCCTAAAAAGCTTAGATAGCCGTCACTTTTAGCTTCTTCGCGCTGGTTTAGCGTGGGCAGGTCACGTCGGGACGCCACCAGTGCGGTCGAGCTACGGTGTTCTAACCCACCGTAGTCATCGCCGGTCACCATGGTCATAAACACATAGCGATCAGAGCTGTCTAAAAACGGTACCGCTTTGCTTTCGGGTTCGAATAGAGCGATTTGCGCTTCACAAATCTGTTTGGTGTCGGCAGCAATGCGCTCTAAATCTAAATTGGGAATCACCCCCGTAAACACCATTTCGTGTAAAGCTCCGCAGGCTTCAAACTGAATGACTTGTGGGGTGCCCAACTCGAAGGGGTGATCGATTAGCGCATCGTAATCGGGCGCTTTGTACAGGCCAAAGCCGTGCCGTTTCGCTGCACCTTGATGGCCTTTGGCCTCGGGCATACTGGTGTAGACCTTCCAGTTTTTGGCTGCTTTAGGGCGTTGCAGGTCAACTAGACACGGCACATGCTCTTGGCCGCTTACCCCTAGAAATACACTGGTGCCATTAAAGAAAGCGTGGCTTTCATCTAGGTGGGCACTACGCACAGACAAATCCCATGCGTACACCACATAGGAAATAGTTAAGGGGCCAGAGCACGGCTCGCAGTGCCATTGGTGATTGTTTTGTTTAGCAATTTTAATCGCTTTGCCATTACACTCGGCTTGAATGCTTTCGATTTGCCGCGAGAAATCGCGAATTAAGTAACTGCCGGGTATCCATGCGGGTAAAAATAAATGCTGTCCTGCTGGGTCGGGCTGTGCAATATGTAATGTGACGTGGATACGATGACCAGCGAGATCGTTGCAGCTTACGCGATAAAGTAGAGGTTCTGAATTCATACGTCGTTGATCAAAGTCTATTAATTACGGAGGCAATGTGAGCGAGCCATTAGTTGAAGTAGATGTGTCAGGGCGCGTCGGGGTGGTGCGTTTAAATCGGCCTAAGGCCTTGAATGCATTAAATAATGAGCTGATTGCCGAATTGGCGCAAGCCATGCGTGAATTCGATGCGCGGGATGACATTGGATGTATTGTACTAACTGGTAGCGATAAAGCATTTGCTGCCGGTGCAGACATCAGCGCGATGAAAGATTGGTCCTTTCAGGATGTGTACGGTGCTGATTATTTGGGTGGGGACTGGGAAGATCTGCGACGTATCCGTAAGCCCGTTATCGCGGCTGTAGCGGGCTATGCTTTAGGCGGTGGGTGCGAATTAGCCATGCAATGCGACCTTATCATTGCTGCAGACAACGCGCGGTTTGGGCAGCCAGAGATTAAGTTGGGCATTATTCCGGGCTACGGCGGTACACAACGCCTTGCGAGAGCGATAGGTAAAGCCAAAGCCATGGATATGATTTTGACCGGTAAAATGCTGTCCGCTCACGAAGCCGAGCAAGCAGGGCTGGTGTCACGAGTTGTACCGCCCGAGCAGTTGTTGAGCGAGGCGATGGAAGCCGCTAACACGATTGCTGCACATTCATTGCCATCTGTTCTTATGGCCAAAGAATCCGTTAATCGGGCTTACGAGTCTACGCTTGCCGAAGGCCTGCTTTTTGAACGGCGAAATTTTCATGCTTTATTCGCCACTGAAGATCAAAAAGAGGGAATGATGGCATTTGTGGAAAAACGGCCACCAAATTTTAAACATCGCTAAAAAACTTAGTGTTAACCCTATAAGCAAAGCAGGGTGCGGCTTTGCGAAGTTTGACACTTGTCAGGCAAGGTAACTTTTGGGTTTGGGTGTTACATAAAAGTCATTTGACATTTGCGTGCAACAAAAAAATAACGCTATACTCTACGGGTTTGGCACTAGCGGCTTAGTTTGGCAATTCGGGTTTAACACAATATATCGTTCGCTTTTTACGTCGTGTTTTACAGGGTTGCCGATGTTAATTTCAGGAAGACTAAGTTATGCAACAGGCCAATAACACCGGTGAAAATCAAAGTAGTAGCACTGGAGAGCAGCACGCCTCAGAAGACGATAACAGGCTGGTGCTAACGCCCGAGCAACGTGTCCGATTGGCGCGAAATTCAGGTTTAGGCATTATGCGGGTACTGGTTGCCCAAGCCGTCATGGCTTTTGTTGTGGTCGTAGTATCTTGGGCGGTTGCCGGCACGAACGCAGCGCTATCAGCGTTAATTGGGGCAGGGGTTTATTTTGTTCCCAACGCGCTGTTTGCTATGCGACTTTTGCTTGGCCTCTTCGGGGGTAAGAACGCAACGCCAATGTCGTTTTTTCTTGGCGAGTTCTTTAAGCTAGGGTCGGCGCTTTGTTTGCTAGCGTTGGTTGTCTACAGTGATACGGGCTGGTTGGTTTGGCCCGCCATGCTATTTGGTTTGCTAGGTGTTTTAAAAGGATATGTGTTGCTGCTTGCTTTAGGCAAGCTGCCATAAAACGCTCACCGAGCTCTGGCTCATAACGTACACGTCACAGGGTAATTCAGATGGCTGCTGCTAGTGGTAATTCGCCTCAGTCTGAGTACATTCAGCATCACCTTGTTCACTTGAACAACCTAGGTGAAAAACAAGATGTACTCGCCAATTTTGGCGTAATCAACTACGACTCCGTTTTTTGGTCGCTGTTGATGGGTTTAATCACCATCTTTTTTCTTTACCGTGCGGCCCGTTCGGCCACGGCTGGAGTTCCAGGTCGCTATCAAGCATTTGTTGAAATGCTGGTCGACTGGGTTGAAGACCAAGCTAAATCCATTGTTAATAATGCCGATTCTCGCCGTTTTGTGGCGCCACTGGCATTAACAGTGTTTCTTTGGATTTTGTTAATGAACGTCCTCGACTTGGTTCCTGTAGACCTGTTGGGCTGGATTTTCATCCAAGTTGGTCTGGCTGCTGAAGCAGGCGACCCCTTGTACTATCACCGTATTCTGCCTACGGCCGACCTGAACGTACCAATGGGTATGTCCTTGGGTGTGTTGCTGTTAACGCTTTACTACGGCATCAAGATCAAAAAACCAGGTGGTTTTGTTAAAGAGTTGTTCACAGCGCCCTTTACCTTTGGTGGTATCGCCGGTATCTTGCTGACACCTTTTAATATACTTCTCAACCTCATCGAGTACGGTGCCAAAACGGTATCGCTTGGTATGCGGTTGTTCGGCAACATGTTTGCCGGTGAATTAGTTTTCATGTTGATCGCCTTATTGGGCGGAGCATGGACAGGATTTAATGGCGCAAGCATTGGCTTGGGTATCGGTCATGTATTAGCGGGTTCAGTATGGGCAATTTTCCATATTCTGATCGTGTTACTACAGGCGTTTATTTTCATGATGCTGACTCTCGTTTACGTTGGTCAGGCTCACGAAGGCCATTAATCAGTTTCCGGGTTCGGTCCGGTCAGACCGAGTACGGGAGGCAGAACGGATTCTCTGCTACGCCGTTTCTTAATAGTTTTGAACTCACAAGATTTTTAACCAAGGAGTTGTCATGACCAACGTTGCTTTCGTTGCCCTTGCTTGCGGTATTATCGTCGGTCTGGGTGCGTTTGGTGCCAGTATCGGTATCGCGTTAATGGGCGGTAAATACCTAGAAGCTTCCGCTCGCCAGCCAGAGCTAATGAACGCTTTGCAAACCAAAATGTTCTTGTTGGCAGGTCTGATCGACGCGGCCTTCCTGATCGGTGTTGGTATTGCGATGTTGTTCGCATTTGCTAACCCATTCGTTGGCTAATAGCGGCGCGAGTCCGCTGGCCCTATGGCGGACAGGCAGTTGAGGTTTAGCGGTACGCCACATGACTGTGCCGCTCTCGACTTGAATATATAGTGTTAGGTAGATTCTCTACTCAACACAAGTGGTTTAAGGGATACGACCGTGAATTTAAACGCGACTCTCTTTTTTCAGATGATCGTGTTTTTCGTCTTGGCGTGGTTTACGATGAAATTCGTATGGCCACCATTGACGAAAGCAATCGATGATCGTCGCCAGAAGATAGCCGATGGGCTAGCTGCCGCCGATAAAGGCAAGGCAGACCTAGCACAGGCACAGGCGCGCATCAGCCTGATGGAAGCATCCGCCAAGTCTGATAACCATTCGCGCTTGGCTGAGGCCGAGAAACAAGCTGCAGCGCTTATCGAGCAAGCCCGTGATGAAGCCGAGAAAGAAAAAGCTCGCATTATCGCGCAAGCTCAACAAGATGCCGTGCAAGAAGTACAACGTCTGCGTGATGGCTTGCGCAACGATGTGGCTACATTGGCAGTTAAAGGCGCCGAGCAGATCTTGCGACGCGAGGTAGATGCGACTGCGCATGCCCAGCTGCTCGAGCAGCTTAAGGCTGAACTTTAATCTGAAGGATAGGCCATGGCTGAACTATCGACTATCGCCAGACCTTATGCTGAGGCTTTGTTTGCTGCGGTACGCAACGAGCAAGGTGCACTAGAGCAGTGGTCGGCCCTGTTGTCCGAAATGGCTCAGGTGGCCGGTCTCTCTGATGTTAGCGAAGCACTGACTACACCTGCTCTCACTAATCAACAGCGTCTTGAGCTCTTCTCGGGTCTGATTAAAACTCCGCTTACCGATAAGGCGCGGAATTTTCTCGAACTGCTTGTCGACAACGAGCGTTTGTTGCTCTTGCCACAAATTGCCGAGCAATTCGATTTACTGAAACACAAACAAGAAGGTACCGCACTTGCACGCATCACCAGTGCATTCCCACTTGAGGATGCCGTGGTTGACGAGCTTGTTGCTTCCCTCGAAAAGAAATTCGGCTTGAAGCTAAAGCCCGAGGTTACCGTAGACGCTGATCTAATTGGCGGCGTGCGCGTGATGGTTGGTGACCAGGTATTTGACACTTCCGTGCAGGCCCGGTTGGCCCGCATGCGCGACACACTGGCAGCCTGATGGCGGGCCAGAACACAGGATTCCAGGAGTCTGAACATGCAACTTAACCCGTCTGAGATCAGCGAACTGCTCAA
>DATGRU010000094.1:0-9170 GCA_035303295.1 Paenalcaligenes sp. | reverse complement strand
TAACCAGAACAACGCTGTCACCACATACACTCCGCCATAAGCGGCATACACTCGCCCTGCCGCAGTAGGATGTAAGGTCAATAACCAAACAAACAGAGTTAACGCCGCGACCGTCGGCACCAACAGCCATGCGGACTTCCCTTCTTTCAACCATAAATAGGGTAAATAACACCCCACAATTTCCGCTAATGCCGTCGCCACAAATAAGAAAAATGTTTTAACCATGCTGCGATACCCCCTTGGTTTCTGGCCACCATTACCCTGAGCTTAAAAGACCAGTCTGCGATTCTAACGCACAAAAAAACCCGCCATAAGGCGGGTAAAGGGTGTCGCTCCAGAGAAGGAGACATCATGAAAATGACATGCAACGGCTGCTGCTCGCCTTCAACATGTACTGAATCGCGTGGCTTACATGCCTGCAACCATTTCCTCAACTTGCTGACGCAATTGCGGATCTTGCTGAATGGCCACACTAATACCGTTGTATTCTTGAACGCTCATGCCAGAGCCTTCGACTTCACTCACCATCTTGGCATCGGCTTCGGAAAGCAACTGCTGACGAGAATTATCGTCTTGCGCTCCTTCCAGTTTGGGCTGGTATTCAGCAACAACATCAGAGACTCGTTTAGCCGCCTTTGCATAATTGTTTAGCTGAGTAGCGTCCGGTTGAATCGCTTGTGGCGTAGCGGCGGGCGCTGCGGCAGGTGCCGTTTGAGACATGGCAACAGGCGCGCTTAAACCTAGAGAAATAACAGCCGCACTTAAAAACGCTTTAACGGATAGATTCATAGACTAACTCTCCTAATCGTGATCGCTAATGCATTCATCATGCGTGTTCACCCCATCCGCTTCAAGTTTCATTGTGTGAATTCGTGTGTCTAGCTGCACTTCTCAATAGACACCCCAAGACTCCATATACACCCCTTCCGATTTGGTAGTGGCTGTAAAACCCCACCCCCTTCCCTTGCCTTTGCCACTGCGGTTACACACAACCGATACCTCCTTCGCGTAACCCTTCAGTATCTACGTCAGATCTGCGCAACCGTTGTCCTAGCTATTCTGTTACACCCTCGTAAATGTACAACTCGTAGCAGGCCACGGGCCTTTGGTAATATGTAGAAACCTCTCAATTTTCTCTTTAGTAGCTTTGCAGCATGCCTACTCCACCACTTCAACGTTTAGTCGAATTCCGCATGCCTTTTGGTAAATACCAAGATCGCCTTATTGCAGACTTACCCGGCCATTATTTAGGTTGGTTTGCACAAAACGGCTTCCCAAAAGGCGAGTTAGGTCGGTTATTGGCACTCATGTATGAACTCGACCACAATGATCTACGTTCTTTACTTGACCCTTTGCGTCAGTCTGAATCCAATTCGATGTAGGTAGGTGCTAGCAGCAAAGGCATGCACCTTCTTTCAGCCAATTAGGGCATACTCCCACCACATAGCCACTTCCTAAATCGACTTGTGCATGACTAAGCCAACCCATTCCTCTACTGCCACGTCACCATTTTGGTTCCAACTTTCGCACCTGAACTCAGGCTTTCTCGCCGTGCTTGTGGGCTACAGTAGTTCGGTTGCGATTATTTTTCAGGCCGCCTTGGCAGCAGGTGCAACGCCAGAACAATTGAACTCGTGGATGTGGGCGCTAGGCATCGGGATGGGCTTAAGTTGTATTGTTCCGTCTTTAATCTTTAAAGCCCCCATACTTACCGCATGGTCAACGCCGGGGGCGGCTTTACTTGCCACAAGTCTGCAAGGCTTGAGCATGGGCGAAGCCATTGGTACGTTTATTTTTTGCTCCAGCCTTATTACCTTAGTTGGTCTAACCGGGGGCTTTCACCGTCTACTCAAACTAATTCCCCCTCACCTAGCCTCAGCCATGTTGGCTGGCATCTTACTTAACTTTGGCTTAGGTTTATTTACCGCCATGCAAACACAATGGGCAATGTGTTTAAGCATGCTTGCCGCTTTCCTGATCGGTCGCCTAATTGCGCCACGCTACGCTGTGATTACGGCGTTACTGGTCGGCATGGTTTGGGCGACTCTAACCCAGCAAGTGCAATTAAGCTTCTTAAACTGGTCGCCTGCTGTGCCCGTTTTCATGAAGCCCGAACTGAATATTAACGCCCTACTAAGCGTAGGTTTACCTCTATTCATCGTCACCATGAGTTCGCAGAATATCCCGGGGCTAGCCGTACTACGAGCGAATGGGTATCAAACCCCCGTCAACCCACTAATTACTGGCACTGGTTTTATTGGCGTTATTTTGGCTCCTTTTGGTGGCTTTTCTTTTAATTTAGCCGCCATCACTGCTGCTCTTTGCATGACCCCCGATGCGGATCCTGATCCTACACAACGCTACAAAGCGGCCGTCTGGGCAGGACTTTTTTATATCTTAATTGGGATATTTGGAGCTACCGTTGTAGGGCTATTCAGCGCCCTTCCAGCCGAACTGATTGCAGCCATCGCTGGCATTGCCCTACTTAGCACCATTAGCGCTTCATTACACACAGCAATCAATGAAGAAACAGGCCGAGAAGCCGCGCTCATTACCTTTCTGTGTACCGCCTCGGGTCTCTCGTTATTTTCTATAGGCAGTGCATTTTGGGGATTGCTCTTGGGCTTAATCCTGCATTATCTAAAAAAGCCCTCTCAGCATTCTTAGGCTACGTTTGGACACTGAATGTAGACAGTCACTTATGCCATGCTAAAGGTTGGATTCCCCCTCTTTTTTCAAAGGAGCGAACTATGCCAGCCGTATCAAAAGCTCAGCAAAAAGCCGCCGGAATGGCTCTTGCTGCAAAGCGTAAGGAGATAAAGCCAAGTGAACTAGAAGGTGCCGCCAAGGACATGTATGAATCCATGTCAGAAAGCGAACTAGAAGACGTTGCATCAACTTCGCATGACTCACTTCCCGAACACAAAACGGATTAACTTATTTTTTGTAGCAGCACCCCTTCGCGCTCCAACGCCTCGCGAATTGCGGCGGCAAAAGCTGGAGCGCTAGGGTTATCGCCATGAATACAAAGCGTATCTGCCTGTATAGGCACTACCTGCCCGTCAGCCGTGGTGACCGTAGAGTGAATTACCATCGACAATACCTGACGGATAGCTGCATCGATATCTACGATAAAAGCATTTGGCTCTGTACGTGGCGTTAAGCTGCCATCTTGCTGATAAGTGCGGTCGGCAAACACCTCTTGCGCCACCTGCAACCCTAAGCGTAAGCCCGCTTGAATTTGTAAGCTGCCTGCTAAACCATATAAAACCAAACTTGGATTCACATCGTACACGGCTTGAGCAATAGCATCTGCTAACTCGCCCTTGCGAGCCGCCATATTGTAGAGTGCGCCATGCGCCTTCACATGATGAAGCGCGCCCCCTTGGCTACCCGCAACAGCTTGTAGCGCGCCTATTTGTACAACCACAAGGTCATAGACTTCGTCTGGGCTTACAGCCATTTCTCGCCGCCCAAAGCCCATTAAATCTGGCAGTGAGGGATGTGCCCCAATGGCGACATTATGCTGTAGAGCTGCAGTAACGGTACGGCGCATCACGCTGGGGTCTCCAGCGTGATAACCGCACGCAATATTAGCTGAAGTAATTAAGGGCAAGATCGCGTCGTCGTTACCCATTACCCATGCGCCGTAGCTTTCCCCTAAATCGGCATTAAGGTCTAAAGATAAGCTCATCCATTCGCCTTATCATCATTATGTAGTCCAAATCGATGAGCTCAGTGTACCGTTAAAAGTACGTGAAATTAAATAGCCCAGCCCCCCAAGTAGAACGTGGCTAATGATACGGCAATGGCGACGGTGCCGAAGTTCAATTTTTGGAATTCACCCGACACCACGCGACCAATTACAAGGCTACAAAAACCAATCATGATACCGGTGACGATATTGCATGTAAGTACGATAAACACAGCACAAACCATACCGGATAACGCATCCACACGATCCTCTAGGTTTAGCTGAGTCACGTTACTAAGCATCAGTAGACCTACATACATCAAAGCAGGCGCTGTAGCGTAGCTGGGAACCAAAGCAGCTAGGGGTGAGAAAAACACCATCAACAAGAATAGTAAGCCAACAATAACCGTAGACAGGCCTGTACGTGCCCCTGCAGCCACACCCGCTGCAGACTCGATATACGCTGCTGCGGGTGATCCACCTAAAGTCGCTGACACCATGGACATCGTGGAGTCTGTGGTTAAAGCACGGTCACCATTAATAATTTGCCCTTCAGAATCCAACTGCTTAGCTTGCGCTGCTACCGCTCTAATGGTGCCTGTGGCATCAAATACTGCCGTCATCACCAGCGCTAATACACTTGGTAGAACCAACAGGTTCAATGCGCCCATGATATCCATGTGCTGAACGCCACCGGTAATGCTGGCTAGCGATGGAATAGACGCTACGCCGCTGTATTGCACACCGGGGTCAAACACAACACCCACCAAGGACAGCGCGATAATAACCAGCAAAATACCGCCGGGCACACCGCGACGCTCAAGACCAAAAATAACGGCTAAACCCAATAAACTTAATAAAGCGGGTAGCGAGCTTATATCACCTAGCGACACAGGCAAGCCAGGCCCTGGGTTTTTAATAACCAAATTAATGCTATTGGCTGCAATCAAAAACAGGAACAAGCCGATACCAATGCCCGTACCTTGTGCTACACCTGCGGGTAGATTACGCAAAATCCAGCGGCGCACACCGGTAGCAGAAATTAAGGTGAAGATCGCACCCATTAAAAAGATCGCACCCAACGCAACGCCTGTACTAAGCCCTTGCCCAAGGACTAAATCAAAGGCGGTAAACGCTGTTAACGACAAGGCACAGCCCACAGCAATGGGAAGTTTGGCCCAAAAGCCCATTACCATTGAACCAATGGCGCTGGTTAAACAAACGGCTAAAAATACCGTTGCGCCATCAAATCCAGCTTGCCCCAGCATTCCCGGAATCACAAATACCGAATACACCATGGCAAGGAAAGTGGTTACGCCCCCCACCACCTCTTGACGCACCGAGGTGCCGTTTTCTTGTAAATTAAAATAGTTTTGTAACCAGGCCGCTATCCCGCCCTCTTTGGTGGATAGAGATGACGGCTTGACGTGAACGTTGGACATTCTCTTTGTCTCCGTGAGGCGTTTGTTTTAACCAAAGACCGAAACCGGCCTTAAGTCATGACTTTTACAAATGAAAAGCAAACGCAAAAATCGATCTATAAAAAAGCACAATGCGTTCTTATTGTAAAAATGCGATGACAGCCTATTCCCAGACCTTAATGATGTGGGTTATCAACTTTGCATGATAAATAACAGCTAAAAAAAAGCGCCATTTCAATCTAGAAATAGCGCTAATTATTTGTTTTTAATCACTTTTTAGAAATTAAAAAAGCCCTCAAAAGAAGGCTTTTTGCTACAAAACTGACTACCTAGTGTTTTCACTTAGTCGACGTCGTGATGCTCTTCATCAGCCTGCGTACGACGTAATAATCCATCTGCGACTTCAGTAATTCGACGACGCAACCAAATAACATCCTGCGCTTTATGGGAGCGACGATGCCATAGCTGATAAAAACGCATTGGCGGAAACTCAAACGGCGAGGGCAGCACCGTAATGGGCAAATACTTCGCGTAATGCTGAGCAAACTGCCGACCTGTCGTAAACACCATATCGGTGCGCATTAGCACATAAGGCACTAAGCCAAAATACGGAACCGTCATTTGTACACGGCGGCGCAAACCCTGTTCGGCCAAACAGCCATCAATAAAGTTTTTACGTTGCGCGATATAAGGGGTAGGCGCTAACTGAGGCAATTCCAGAAAATGCTTCAAGCTAATGCCTCGTTCGGCTAAAGGGTGATGCGAACCCAGCATGCACACCACTTCATCATCAAAGAGGCGCGACATGTGTAACTGCTGGGGTGGCTCTAACCAATTCGCAATCACCACATCCAGTGTGCCGTCCTCTAATAAGGTGGCGTAATTCGCGTCATTACTAATGGGATGCACAATAAGCTTGGTGTGCGGTGCCTCGCGACGTAGCCGTTCGGCAATGTTAGGCAGAAAGACAGCATCCAAATAATCGGGCGCTGCGATATGGAACTCTCGCTCAGAGACGGCAGGATCGAACTCTACCGGCGGGTTGGCGATGCGTTCAATAGCCGCCAACGCTTCATTTGCATAGCTTAAAAGCTCTTCGCCTCGTGCTGTCGGTATCATGCCCGACTTACCGCGAAGTAGGATTTGATCGCCCGTAATATGACGTAAGCGCCGCAAGGCGTTACTGATAGCAGGCTGGGACTGCCCCATTAATAAAGCAGTACGGGACACGCTTTGCTCGGTGAGCAAGGCTTGTAGTACTCGAAGTAAGTAGGTATCTAGAGGTTCGCGTGGTCTTTGCATTTTATTATTATGTAAGGGGTTTCCCCCAACGTCTAGCTATGAAAAGCCCTCATGAAGTTAAGATGATAGTCATCATCACTATAACAACATAATTTTTCGCCCAAGCGCTGTTATTCTGATAACAAGCTAATCATTAACATTCATTCGGGTTGAGCTATGGAGACACAGGAAATACGCTTCCATTATCGTGGTCAGTTGCATCAAGTTAAGGATGCCCCCACCACGCGTACCTTACTACAACATTTACGCGAAGAGCTACACGCTACCGGCACTAAAGAAGGTTGCGCTGAAGGCGACTGCGGCGCCTGTACCGTCATGGTAGCCGAGTTAAACGCCGACAACGAAGTCGAAATGCGTGCCATTAACTCGTGCATTCAATTGCTTCCTGCACTTGACGGTAAAGCCATCTACAGCGTTGAAGACTTACAAATCGATCAGCACCGTCTGCACCCAGTACAGCAGGCCATGCTTGAGTGCCACGGCTCACAGTGTGGCTTTTGTACGCCTGGCTTCTTAATATCCATGTGGGGTCTATACCTGAAACACAGCGACTCCCCCACTCCACCGACACGGCTGGAAATTAACGAAGCCCTTTCCGGCAACCTTTGCCGTTGCACAGGCTATCGTCCTATTATCGACGCCTGTGTACGCATGTTCGAATTACCTAAAGCGCAATTCAGTACTGAAACACTCAAAACCACGCTAAGCAGCATGCAACGTAGCGCTCCTTTAAGCTACCAACATGGTGAACAGCGCTTTGACGCGCCACGTACTTTGGCTGAGCTAGCCGAGTTACGTCTGGCCTACCCAGAAGCACGTATTTTAGCGGGTTCTACCGATATTGGCTTATGGGTTACCCGCCAGTTCCGCCCTCTACCGCACCTTATCTATATTGGGGAAGTGGCCGAGCTTAAAGAAATTACAGAAGCAGACGATCACCTCTATATCGGTGCAGGCGTACTATTGAACCCTGCCTACGAGGCCTTAATCGCGCATTACCCAGAATTAACCGAACTGCACCAGCGTTTCGCCTCCTACCCTATCCGTAATGCAGGCACGCTGGGCGGTAACATCGCAAACGGCTCACCTATTGGCGATTCAATGCCCGTGCTGATCGTTATGAACACAAAAATTGTGTTGCGCAAGGGTGACCAAGTACGCGAAATGCCACTTGAAGACTTCTACCTCGCCTACCAAAAAAATGCATTAACTGAAGGCGAATTTGTACAAGGCATCCGCGTACCACTTAATCAACCAGAACTTATCTTCCGTACCTATAAGCTATCTAAGCGACACGATCAAGATATCTCCGCTGTGTGTGCTGCATTCTCTATTGAACTCAACGGTGATACCGTTGAGCAAGTACGCATTGCCTTTGGTGGCATGGCCGCCACACCTGCACGCGCTAAAAATGCTGAAGCAGCGCTGCGTGGAAAACGCTGGTCTCTGGAAAATGTAGAAGAGGCTATGCAGGCCCTATCACAAGACTATCAACCTCTTAGCGACATGCGCGCTAGCTCTGATTACCGCAGCCTATCTGCCGCTAATCTGTTGAAACGCTTCTACCTTGAAACAAATACCGAGCAGCCTTATAGCCCCTCGCAACTCAATGTATTTGAAGCATCGCGCCAACTGCACCACGGAGTCGCCAAATGAACAAACTTGCCGATACCTTTTTGAACTTAGAGCCTACTCCTGCTCAAGACGAGCGTGTAGGCGTATCCTTCTTCCACGAGTCTGCTGCCCGCCATTTAACTGGGGAAGCCATTTACACGGATGACATCCCCGTCTCGCAGGGCACGGCTCACATGGCGCTCGGCTTATCCAGCGTAGCGCACGGCAAAATCCTCAGTATGGATTTAGAAGCCGTTCGTGCGATGCCCGGCGTTATTGATATTCTTACCAGTCAAGATATCCCCGGCAACAACAACTGTGGCCCTATTATCGAAGACGACCCCATCCTTGCTGATGGCACTGTGCACTACGTGGGGCAACCCATTTTTGCAGTTGTTGCTAGCTCACACGACTTAGCACGTCGTGCCGTGCGTGCTGCCAAAATCGAATACGAAGAGCTACCAGCCATTCTCACGGCTAAAGAAGCCAAAGCAGCCGGCGTTAGCGTATTGCCTCCAATGGCATTAAAACGCGGTCAACCCGACGAGCAAATTGCCGCTGCCCCTCATAAACTCAGTGGTACCTTCGAATGCGGTGGTCAAGAACAGTTTTACCTTGAAGGTCAGATTTCTTACGCTATACCCCAAGACGACGAATCCATTAAGGTATGGTGCTCCACCCAACACCCTAGCGAAATGCAAACGCTGGTTGCTCGCTCTATGGGCTGGCCTTCCCATCGCGTCGAAGTCGTATGTCGCCGTATGGGCGGTGGTTTTGGTGGTAAGGAATCACAGTCAGCACTGTACGCCTGCTTGTCCACCATTGCTGCTGTCAAACTAAAGCGCCCTATCAAAATTCGACTCGACCGCGAAGACGACTTCACCATTACCGGTAAACGTCACGGCTTCTACTACGAGTGGGAAATCGGTTTCGACGATAACGGTGTCATTCTAGGTGCAAAACTGGACATGACCTTAAACTCCGGCTTCTCCGCCGACTTATCCGGTCCTGTCGCCACACGTGCTATTTGTCACTTCGACAATGCTTACTACCTCGAGCACGTCGACCTGAAAGCACAGTGTGGTCGTACCAATACCCAGTCAAATACTGCTTTCCGTGGTTTCGGCGGCCCACAAGGC